>NZ_JBJLSF010000056.1:0-30745 GCF_050871885.1 Kineococcus aridisoli
CCCCGGCCGCTCCTGGAGCGGCCGGGGCCTCGTGCTGCCCGGCGGCCTCGCGGGAGCGGGCGCGGCGGGTGGCGCGCCTCAGAAGACGAGGTGGATGAGCGCGTAGGAGCCGGCGGCGAGCGCGGCGGCGGCGGGCAGGGTGAGCACCCAGGCCGTGACCATCGAGCGGGCCACGCCCCAGCGCACGGCGGACAGGCGCTTGGTCGCCCCCACCCCCATGATCGCCGAGGAGATGGTGTGGGTCGTCGAGACGGGCGCGTGGAAGTTGAGCGCGGCGACGTAGAGGACGACCGCCGAGACGGACTCGGCCGCGAAGCCGCGGGCCGGGTCGAGGTGGATGATCCGCCGCCCCAGCGTCCGCATGATCCGCCAGCCGCCGGCGTAGGTGCCCAGGCTGATCGCGAGCGCCGCGGCCACCTTCACCCACACCGGGATGTCGCTGCCCTCGTGGAAGCCGCCGGCCACGAGCGCGAGCACGATCACGCCCATCGTCTTCTGCGCGTCCTGCAGGCCGTGGCCGAGGGCCATGGCCGCGGCCGAGACCGTCTGCGCGGCCCGGAAGCGGCGGTGGGTCGGGGCCGGCGCGGCGCGGCGCGCGGCCCACAGGACCGCGACCATCACCAGGTAGCCCGCCGCGAACCCGGCCAGCGGGGAGACGACCATCGGCACGACGACCTTGTCGAGGACGACGCCCCAGTGCACGGTGGTGCTGGAGGCGATGCCCGCGCCGGCCAGGGCGCCGATGAGGGCGTGCGAGCTCGACGAGGGCAGCCCCAGCCGCCAGGTGACGAGGTTCCAGGCGATGGCGCCGACCAGGGCGGACAGGACGACGGACATGCCGTGCAGGCCGAGGCCGACGTCGACGATGCCGGAGCCGATGGTCTCGGCGACCCCGGTGCCGAGGAAGGCGCCGATGAGGTTGAAGACCGCCGCCATCGCGAGCGCGATGCGCGGGGTGAGGGCGCGGGTGGAGACCGAGGTCGCGATCGAGTTCGCGGCGTCGTGGAAGCCGTTGGTGAAGTCGAAGCCGAGGGCGACGACGACGACGAGGAGGACGAGGGCCAGCTCCACCGGCTCAGGACTCCTTGACCGCGATGGTCTCCACCGTGTGGGCGACGTGCTCGAAGGCGTCCGCCGCCTCCTCGAGCGTCTCGATGATCTCCTTCTGCTTCATGATCTCGATGGCGTCGTAGGAGCCGTCGAAGAGCTTGGCCAGCAGCCGCCGGTGGAACTGGTCCGCCTGGTTCTCCAGCCGGTTGATCTCCACCCAGTAGTCGGTGAGGTCGGCCAGCGAGCGCAGCCGGGGCATGGCGTCGGCGGTCAGCTCGGCCTGGCGGGTGAGGACGGCGACGAGGTCGCCCACCGCGTCGGGCAGCTGCCCCACCCGGTAGAGCACCATGAGGTCGACGGCGGCCTGCATGAGGTCCAGGCAGTCGTCCAGGCGCGAGGTGAGCTGGTAGATGTCCTCGCGGTCGAAGGGCGTGACGAACGAGGAGTTGACCCGCCGCATCACGGCGTGGGCGGCCTCGTCCCCGCGGTGCTCGATCTCCTCCATGCGCTGGGCGAGGACCTCGCGGCGGGCGTGGTCGCTGCCGATCACCTCCGTCAGCACGGTGGTGGCCTCCACGAGGATCTTGCCGGTGCTGGCGAACAGCTCGAAGAACGAGTCGTCCCGGGGGGTCAGTCGGAAACGCACGTGCATGCTCCGCGGAGGTTCGGTCCATCCGGGCCGGGGGGTCCGGCCCGATCGGCGACTCTAGGCGAGGTCGCGGCCCGGGCGTGCGACCACCCGGACGGCTCAGGCCCTGGCGCGCACCTCGTCGACGCCCAGGACGCGGTCCAGCTCACCCTCCGGCAGCGGACCGTCGCTCTCCGAGGCGGCGACGACGACGTCGGCGTACAGCTCGATCTCCTCGGCGAGGGTGTCGTCGGCGAGCGGCGCGGCAGCGGGGAGGCCGGCGGGGGGGTCCGGCTCGAGCGTGTGCGTCATGGTGGCCCCACGGTACGCCGCGCAGCGCCCCCGCGGGGGGCTGACCGGGCAGGTGATCACCGCGGCGGCGCGGTGGCGGTCCCGGTGGCGGTCGCGGTGGCGGTCCCGGTGGCGGTCCCGGTGGCGGTCGCGGTGGCGGTCGCGGTGGGGCTGGGCACGGCCAGCGGGGGCCGGTCCTCGTCGCCGAGCACGGTGCGCTGCAGGCTGACCTCGGCGAGCCCGAGCCCGCCGACCGTCACCTCGTCGTAGGCCAGCAGGCGGCCGGCGTCCTCGCCGGTGGCGTCGAAGTGCAGCAGCGTGGCCGACAGCGGCAGCGGCGCGCCGTCGGCCAGGCGGTCCAGGCCGGCGGAGGTGATGCCCGCCCCCCCGGTGGTGCCCTCCACCATGACGCGGGTGCCGGAGGCGTCCAGCGTCACCGAGCGCTTGTGCAGGTGCCCGGCCAGCACGAGCGGGACCCGCCCCAGCAGCGGCCGCAGCCCGCTGGGGTCGTGCACGAGCGCCACGTCGACGGGGTCGTCCGGGTGCTCCCGCTCCCAGCGCTCGATGCCGGCGGCGAGGACCTCGTTGGCCTGCTCCTGCACCTGCTCGGCGGCCCCCTCGGCGGGCGAGCCCTCCCCGTCGGGGGTGAAGACGGGGTCGCCCTGGCCGGCCAGCACGAGCCCGGCGACCTCGACGGTGGCGCCGTCGTCGAGGACGACAGCCCCCGGCTGCGCCGCGACCTGCGCCTGGGTGTCGGTGGAGTCGTGGTTGCCGCGCACCCACACGTAGGGCACGCCGAGCGAGCCGATGCGCCCGAGGAAGGTCGACTCGGCGGCCGTGCCCCACGTGGTGGTGTCGCCGGTGTCGATGACGGCCCGCACGCCGAACTGGCGCACGAGGTCCTCGGTGAGGTCGAAGCCGAGCGGGTTCAGGTGCAGGTCGGAGACGTGCAGGACGGTCGTGACGCCCTCGCCGAGGCCGTCGGCGCCGCCCGGCTCGTCGCCGAGCACGGGCAGGTTGGCCGCCGAGGCGTACAGGGTGCTGACGCTGCGGACGATGTCGGACAGGCCGCTGCGGTAGGACTCCAGGCGCTCCAGGGCGTCCTGGGTGCTGGAGACGAGGTAGGGCGCGCGCGAGAGCAGGCCCGTGAAGCGCGGCTGGCGCAGCGCGGCGGGGTCGAACGTGGCCCACGTCCCGGCCCCGGCGCCGAGCACGACGACGAGCACGGCGGCGCCGGTCTGCAGGGCCCGGCGCCGGGTGCGGTAGACGACCACCCCGGCCAGCAGCGCTCCGCCGAGGCCGCAGGCCAGGCTGTAGGAGGCGGCCCGCACGGTGGCCGCCCGCACGGTGTCGGCGGCGGTGAGCTCCAGGGCCAGCAGCTGCTGCGGGGAGCCGACGAGGCGGCCGGCGGCGTCGACGTCGACGGAGACGATGTTGGCGGTGACGGCCAGCGGCGCGCGGTGGGTGTCGAAGGAGACCTTGCCGACCGGGGGCAGGTCGACCTCCACGCCCGGGGTGAGGCTGGGGCGCACCCGCACCTCGGTCTGCAGCGGGCCGACGTAGGTGCTGGAGCCGGGGGCGAGGGCGAAGCCGAGGGCCGCGCCGACCGCGGCCACGAGCAGGACGCCGACCGGGGGCAGCACCACCCGGGCGGCGCGCACCAGGAGCCGGGGGCCGCGGCGGTCGGCCAGGCGCCGGCCGGCGGCCCGCCAGCGCTGCGGCGGCCTCGGCGGGCGGGGGTGGAGGATCCTCGGGGACATCAGCTCGATCTTCGCGCAGCGGGCGCGCTCGCGCCGACCGCACCGGGGCGGCCGGGGCGTGGCCGGGGGTGCCCGGGGCACGTCCGGGGTGTCCGGGGCGCGCCGCCCGGGTACGGGGCAGCCATGACCACGAGCGAGACCCCTGCGGGGGACACCGGTTTCCGCGACCTGCGCGCCGCCGACCCGAGCGGGCGGCCCGGACCCGCGATCGTCACGGGTTCGGAGTCGGGCATCGGGCGGGCCAGCGCCGTCGAGCTGGCCCGGCGCGGCCACGACGTCGGCATCACCTGGTTCCGCGACGAGGCGGCCGGGCGGGCGACCGCCGAGGAGGTGCGCGCGCTGGGCCGCCGCGCGGAGCTGCGCCACCTGGACCTGCGCGACCTGCCGGGCGCGGCGGACGTCGTCGACGACCTCGCCGACGCGCTCGGCGGCGTGGAGGTCCTCGTCAACGACGCCGGCACCGGCACGTCGACGCCGCTGCTGGAGCTGTCCTTCGAGGACTGGCGCGAGGTGCTGTCGGTGGACCTGGACGGCGCCTTCCTCTTCCTGCAGCGCGCGGCCCGGCGCATGGTGGCCGCCGGCCGGGGCGGTCGGATCGTCAACATCACCAGCGTCCACGAGCACCAGCCCCGCGTCGGGGCCGCCCCGTACTGCGCGGCCAAGGGGGGCCTGGGCCTGCTGACGCGCACGGCGGCCATCGAGCTGGCCGAGCACGGCATCACCGTCAACGCGGTCGCACCGGGCGAGATCGCCACGCCGATGACGGGCCAAGAGGACACCGACCCGCACACCGAGCACCGGCCGGGGGTCCCGCTGGGCCGTCCGGGTGATGCCCGCGAGATCGCCGCGGTCGTCGGCTTCCTGTGCTCGCCGCAGGCCTCGTACGTCACCGGCGCCTCGTACGCCGTGGACGGCGGGATGCTGCAGATGGGCCCGATGGCCGGTTCGCACCTCACCGAGGAGGCCTGGCGGCGCCCGTGAGCGGCGTGGACTTAGGCGCGCCTCTCTTGACTCGTTCCAGACTGGACTGGTTGGCTCGTCGACGTGACCACCGCTGACCGGCTGCGCGCCGAGGGGCTGCGGGCGACCCGGCCCCGCATCGTGGTCCTCGAGGTCCTCGACGCGGCCCGGGCCGCCGGCGAGCACCTGCCCGTGGCCCTGGTCGCCGACCGGGCCCGGGCCGCGCTGCCGTCGGTGTCGACGCAGGCGGTCTACGACTGCCTGGACGCCCTCGCCCGCGCCGGGCTCGCCCGCTGCATCGAGCCGGCCGGGCACCCGGCCCGCTACGAGGCGCGCGTCGGCGACAACCACCACCACCTGGTGTGCCGCGACTGCGGCCGCACCGTCGACGTCGACTGCACCAGCGGTCACGCCCCCTGCCTCGCGCCCTCCGACACGGCGGGCTTCGCCGTCGAGGAGGCCGAAGTGGTGTTCTGGGGGCGGTGCCCGCAGTGCCGCGCCCTGCACACCGCCCCACCCATCGCCCGCCCCGAGCAGCACGCCGCAGAACGAGAGGAAGTGCGATGACCGACGTCGCGAGCCAGCCCTCGGCTCCCGGAGACGACCGCCCGGTCCTGACCAACAGGCAGGGCCACCCGGTCTACGACAACCAGAACCAGCGGACCGTCGGTGCCCGTGGCCCGGCCACGCTGGAGAACTACCAGTTCCTCGAGAAGATCAGCCACTTCGACCGCGAGCGCATCCCCGAGCGCGTCGTGCACGCGCGCGGCACCACCGCGTACGGTTACTTCGAGGCCTACGGCTCCCTCGGCGACGAGCCGATCGCCAAGTACACCCGCGCGAAGCTGTTCCAGGAGAAGGGCAAGCGCACCGACCTGGCGATCCGCTTCTCCACCGTCGCCGGCGGCCGGGACTCCTCGGAGTCCGCGCGCGACCCGCGCGGCTTCGCGGTGAAGATGTACACCGAGGACGGCAACTGGGACCTCGTCGGCAACAACCTCGGCGTCTTCTTCCTGCGCGACGCGATCAAGTTCCCCGACTTCATCCACTCGCAGAAGCCGGACCCGGTGACCTTCGAGGCCTCCGTGGCCCAGCGGGCGTTCGACTTCTTCAGCCAGACCCCCGAGGCCATGCACATGGTCACGCTGGTCTTCAGCCCCCGCGGCACCCCGGCCTCCTACCGGTTCATGCAGGGCTTCGGCGTGAACACCTACAAGTGGGTGAACGCGCAGGGCGAGACCGTCCTGGTCAAGTACCACTGGCTGCCCAAGCAGGGCGTGAAGTCGTGGACCGCGGCCGACGCCGCCGCCGTGCAGGCGCAGACCCTGGGCGCCCACACCAAGGACCTCTACGACGCGATCGAGGCCGGCGACTACCCCGAGTGGGAGCTGCACGTCCAGATCATGGAGGACCACGAGCACCCCGAGCTGGACTTCGACCCGCTGGACGACACCAAGGTGTGGCCCGAGGAGGTCTTCCCGCTGCGCCCGGTCGGCAAGATGGTCCTGAACCGCAACGTCACGGACAACTTCTCCGAGAACGAGCAGATCGCCTTCGGCACCGGCGTGCTGGTGGACGGCCTGGACTTCTCCGACGACAAGATGCTCGTCGGCCGGACGTTCTCCTACTCCGACACCCAGCGCTACCGCGTCGGCCCGAACTACCTGCAGGTCCCGGTGAACCGCCCCAAGGTGGCGGTGAACACCAACCAGCAGGGCGGCCAGATGTCCATGGGCCGCGACAACGTGGGGTCCAACCCGCACGTGAACTACGAGCCGTCGATCACGGGCGGCCTGCAGGAGGCCACCTACCCGACGCACGACGAGCAGGGCCCGGTCATCACCGGCCGCCTGACCCGCAAGCGCATCCCCCGCACCAACGACTACAAGCAGGCCGGCGAGCGCTACCTGCTGTCGGAGCAGTGGGAGAAGGACGACCTGGTGAAGAACCTGGTCGGCGCGCTGCAGCAGTGCAACCGCGAGATCCAGGAGCGCATGGTCTGGCACTTCCTCATGTGCGAGGACGAGTACGGCCTGCGCGTGGGCGAGGGCCTGGGCATCTCCCCCGACGACGTGCGGCACCTGCCGCCGCTGGCGACGCAGACCCTGAGCGAGGAGGAGCAGGCCCGCCTGGCCAACCTCGGCAAGAACGGGACCCGCGACGTCTCCGGCCTGACGATGACGCACTGCGTGCCCAACGAGCACGTCAGCGTCGCCGGCTGAGCGCACCCCGCAGCACGACGGGCGCCGTCCCCCTCGGGGGGCGGCGCCCGTCCGCGTTCCCCTCGTCAGCGGGGGGACGTCTCCCGCGCCGCGTGGGCCTCCCGCGCCGCCTGGACCTGGCCGGCGGAGGCCTCGAGCAGGTCGGCCAGCGCCCGCAGCCGCTGCGCCACCTCGGCGCCCAGCGGGGTGAGCGCGTACTCCACCCGCGGCGGGATCGCCGTGACGACCTCGCGGGTGAGCATCCCGTCGCGCTCCAGGGCCTGCAGCGTCTGCGCCAGCATCTTCTCGCTGACGCCCTCCACCTTGCGGCGCAGCGCGTTGAAGCGGTAACCGCCCTCCCCCAGGGCCAGCAGGACCAGCGAGGCCCACCTGCCGGTGACGTCCTCGAAGGCGGCGCGGGAGGTGCAGCCGCGGGCGAAGACGTCCACGACGAGCTCCTGGGTCGGCTCCTCGGTGCGCGTCATGCCCCGATGGTAGGCACCTGCGGGAAGAAGGGGCGCTCCCCCGCGGTTGGCGCTGTCGAAAGCACAGTGCCCACATGGAGGAGAGCGCCATGACCACGTACGCCGTCACCGCCGCCAGCGGCCAGCTGGGCCGCCTCGTCGTCGAGGAGCTGCTGCAGCGCGGCGTCGCCCCCGGCGACCTCGTCGCCGTCGTGCGCACCCCCGCCAAGGTCGCCGACCTCGCCGAGCGCGGCGTGCAGGTCCGCCACGGCGACTACTCGCAGCCCGACACCCTCGGCCCCGCCCTGGCCGGGGTGGACCGGCTGCTGCTGATCTCCGGCGACACCCCCGGACAGCGCCTGGCCCAGCACACCGCCGTCGTCGAGGCCGCGAAGGCCGCCGGCGTCCAGCGCATCGCCTACACCGGCCTGCTGCGCGCCGACACCTCCGGCAGCCCGCTCGCCCCCGACCACGTCGCCACCGAGGCGGTCCTGGCGGCCTCCGGCATCCCGGTGACGCTGCTGCGCAACGGCTGGTACCTGGAGAACCGCACCGCTTCCCTCGGGCAGTACCTGGCCGCCGGCGAGGTCGTCGGCGCCGCCCACGACGGGCGGATCTCCGCGGCCGCGCGGGCCGACTACGCCGCCGCCGCCGCGGTCGCGCTGCTCGCCGACGACAGCGAGGACCACGTCCACGAGCTCGGCGGCGCCTCCTTCACCCTCGCCGAGCTGGCCGCGACGATCACCGAGGTCACCGGCACCCCCGTGACCTACCGCGACCTGTCCACCGAGGAGTTCGCGCAGCACCTGCGCGGCGCCGGCCTGGACGAGGGGACCGCGGCCTTCGTGGCGGCCCTGGACGCCTCCACCGCGGCCGGCGACCTGGAGACGAGCAGCGACGACCTCGCCCGCCTCGTCGGCCGCGCACCCACGACGCTGGCCGAGGCCGTCCGCGCCGCCGCGGCCGCCTCCGCCTCCTGACTCACCGCTCCCGCGCTTTATCTTCCACGGTGCACCGTGGAAGATCACCGACCGAGGGCGCGCAGGGGGTCAGCCGGCGGGGGCCGGGGCGGGAGCCGTCGGGGCGGGAGCCGGGGTCGTCGGGGCGGGCGCGTCCGGCGAGGGGGCGGGCGCCCGCACGGTCGCGGGGTCCGGACCGCACACGACGCGGTTCTCGGCGTTGTAGGTCGTCGTCCACGTCTCGCGCTGCTCGGCGCCGCCGCCGACGGGGGTCATGACCCGCGTGACGTCGACGGTGAAGCCGGTGTGGGTCGAGGAGTTCGGCGTGCAGCCCGAGGAGGTGTCGTAGACCGTCCGCGGCGGCTTCACGTTGCGGCGCGAGGACTTCTCCGCGCGCACGTCCATGAACCTCGTCCCGTACAGGGAGACCACGACCTGGTCGCCGACGATCCCGGCCTGCACGTAGACGCCGTGGCCGGAGTCGTTGCGGAAGCGGTTGTCGATGCTGCGCCAGTCCAGCGTCGCCTCGCGCCCCTCGGGGTAGCGGGAGATGTAGAGCGAGTGCGGCTTGTGCTCGATCTCGTCCAGGCCGGCGAAGAACACCGCGTTGAACAGCGTCGTCGACAGCTGCGAGACCCCGCCGCCGTAGCCGTCGACGAGCCGGCCGCCGGAGATGACGGGCGCGCGGTGGAAGCCGCGCTCGGGGGTGCGCTCGCCGACGGTGTCGTTGAGGGAGAACTCCTGCCCCGGGCGCAGCACCGTCCCGTCCACGGCGGCCGCCGCGATGCGGATGTTGTCGGTGCGGTCGGCGTCGGCGGTAAGCTTGGTGGAGAAGGTGGACATCTGCTCGACGATCCCCAGCGAGGTCAGCTCCTCGGTGCCCAGCTGCGGCTGCGACGTCGTCAGCTCCACCTCGGCGCGCCGGGTCGGCTGGGCGCCGGTGAGGGCGGCGGTGACCGCGCCGGCCAGGACCTCGGGGGCCACGGCGGTGCCGGTGACGGCGGGCACGACCTGCGGGGTCGTTCCGGCGATCTCGATGCGGGCGTCCTGCGGGGGCGTCTCGAACTGCGGGTCGGCGGCGAGCAGCGCCGCCTCCAGCCCGGCGCCGTCGGCCACGAGCCGCGCCTCGCCGTCCACGGGCCGGACGGCGAGCGCGGGGGCGAAGGCGGCGGGGGCCAGCACGGCCTCGCGCCCGCCGCCGGCCACGACGAGGTCGCCGGCCACGGCGGGGCGGGCGATCGCGTCGACGGCGGCCTGGACGGCGTCGGCGTCCAGCGCCGGGCGCTGGGCGGTGGCCTCCAGGACCACCGGCTGCGCGTCGGCGGCCAGGGCCGGGCTCGCGGCGGGCCAGGCCCCGGCGACGCGGCCGGCGGCGGCGGCGACGTCGAGCGCGCGCCCGTCCTGCGGGGCGGTGACGACGGGCTCGACGGCGGCGGGTGCGCCGGGGGCGCCGGGGCGGACCTCGAAGACGACGGCGCCCTCGACGGGTGCGAGCGCGACGGAGCCGGCCAACGGCGCCAGGGCGGCCTGCACCGCGGTGGTGTCGACGTCGACGTCGGGGCGGACCTCGCCGCCGCCGGCCACGTGGCGCCACAGCTGCCGGGGGTCCCAGCCGCCGGCGGTGAGGTCCTCGGCGGTGGCGGCCGCGTCGACGGCCAGACCGGCCTCGGCGGGCACGAGGGAGCCGGTCACGTCGGCGCCGGCGCCGCGGACCACCACGGGCAGCGGGGCGGCCGCCACCCGTGCGGCGGCGTCGGCCACGGCGCGCTCGACGGCGGCCTGGTCCATGCCGCCGACGTCGACGCCGAGGACGCTGGTGCCGCGCGGGGCCTCGCCGGCCACCGCGAGCGCGGCGGCCGAGTAGCCGCCGGCCACCGCGACGAGCCCGGCCAGCACCCAGGTGCGCGGGCGCCGCGCCCAGTGCCGGGGCGGGGCGCCGCGCCGGGTGCGTCCGGGCTCCTGCAGCGCCGGCTGGTCGGTGTTGTGCACGGTCGTTCCCCCACATCGCCCTGGCGGACCACGCTGCGCGTCCGCGCGTCCACCCTAGGAGGCCGACGGCGCCCTCCGGTGCTTCCGCGCCGATCCCCGCCGCCCGCCCGGCGCGTCCCGCGCGCCCGATCGGATGCATCCCGCACTCGATGCACTCCGCATTCGATGCAGAGTGCATCCAGACCGCGCTACCCTCTCCCCGTGACCGTCTCCTCCCCCGACGCCCCGGGCCGGACGACCAGGCGGCGGGCCGAGACCCGCGCCCGCCTGCTCGCCGCCGCGCGGGACGTCCTCGCCGAGCAGGGCCTGGCCCGCAGCAGCGTCGAGGGCGTCTGCGAGCGCGCCGGCTTCACCCGCGGCGCCTTCTACTCCAACTTCGCGACGATGGACGACGTCGTGGCCGCGCTGTTCGCCCAGCAGGCCGAGGCGCTCATCGACCACGTCGAGCAGCGGCTGGCCCAGGCGCCGCGCGTGGAGGGCACCGGTGTCGAGGAGGTCGTCGCGCACGTCCTCGACCTGCTGCCCGTCGACCGGCACTGGCACGCGGTCCGCACCGAGTACACCGCCCAGGCGCTGCGCAACCCGGCGGCCGCCGCGGTCCTGGCCGACCAGCGCGCCCGGTTGCGCGCCCGGCTGGCCCCCGTCCTCGAGCAGGGGCTGCGCGGCGTCGGCCGTCGCCTGACCGCCCCCGCCGACGAGGTCGCCCGCGCGCTCGTCACCGTCCACGAGGGCACCACCACCCCGCGCCTGCTGGGCGACGCCCCCGCCGACGACGGCTTCGAGGCCCGCCTGCTGGCCGGGGTGCTGCTCGCGCTCAGCGCACCGGGGGCGACGGCGGACGCGACGGCGGACGCGACGGGCGGGGGGTCCCGGTGAGCGGCGCCGAGGGCGCGCGCGCGGGCGCAGCGCCGGAGCTCGCGGTGCGCGCCGAGGGGCTGCGGCTGAGCACGGGCGGGCGCGACGTCTTCCGCCCCGTCGACGTGCAGGTGCCGGTCGGCGCGATGCTCGTCGTCCGCGGCGGCGCCGGCTCCGGCAAGACCTCGCTGCTGCTCGCCCTCGCCGGGCGCATGAAGCCCGCCGGCGGGAGCCTGGAGGTGCTGGGGCGGCCGCTGCCGCGGCGCGCCGACGAGGTGCGGCGGCGGGTCGCGCTCGCCGAGGTCCGGGGCGTCAACGACCTCGACGACGCCCTCACCGTCGAGCAGCACGTCGCCGAGCGCCTGGCCCTGCACCAGCCCTGGTGGCGGCCGTGGGTGTCCCGCCAGCAGGTCGGCGAGCAGCTGGAGCGCGTCCAGCACGCCCTCGCGGTGACCGCCGACGCCGGCGCGCGGGTCCCCGCGCTGCCGCCGCGCGAGTTCGTCAGCGACATCGCACCCCTGCAGCGGCTGGCGCTCGGCGTCGTGCTGGCCCTCATCGGCCGCCCGGACGTCCTCGTCGTCGACGACGTCGACGCGCTGCGCCTGGGCGAGGACCGCCGGCGGGCGTGGGAGTCGCTGTCCGCGCTGCGGCGCACCTCCGCCGCACCGCTGACGGTCCTCGCCAGCTGCACCGACTCCGCCGACATCCGCTGGCACGGCGGCGACGACCGCATCCTCCTCGACCTCCAGGACGTCTCGTGAGCTCCCCCCGCTCCACCCGGCTCTCCCGGCTGCCCCGGTTCTCCCTGCCCGGCCTGGAGCTGGCCCGCTTCCGCCGCGCCACCATCACCCGGCTCGCGCTGCTCGCGGTCGTGCTCGTGCCGCTGGTCTACGGCGGGCTCTACCTGGCCTCCAACCACGACCCGGTCGGGCGGCTGTCGAACCTGCGCGCGGCCGTCGTCGACGCCGACGTCCCCGCGAGCGCGACCGGCCCCGACGGCACCGAGCGCACCGTCGCCGCCGGCGCGGAGCTGACCCGCGAGCTGACCGCCGGGGACGCCGACGCCGGCTTCACCTGGGAGAGCGCCTCCGAGGAGGAGGCCGCGCGGGGGCTGGAGAGCGGCGAGTACGCGGCCGTCCTGCGCATCCCGCGCGGCTTCTCCGCGGCGCTGGCCTCCACCGGCGGCGACGCCCCGCAGCGCGCCCGGCTGTCGGTGACCACCGACGACGCGGAGAACTACGTCATCGGCCAGGTCGCCGGCACCATCGCCACCACGATCCGCACCGACGTCGCGCACGGGGCCACGAGCGACTACCTGGAGAACGTCTACGTGGCGTTCGGGCAGGTGCACGACTCCCTCGGCGAGGCCGCCGACGGCGCGGGCCGCCTGGCCGAGGGGGCGCAGCAGGCCGGCACCGGCGCCGACACCCTCGTCGTCGGCCTCGGCGACCTGGACTCCGGCGCCGCCCGGCTCGCCGACGGCACGGGCGCGCTGCGCTCGGGAGCCGCCGACCTGGCCACCGGAACCCGCCAGGTCGCCGACGGCGCCGGCAGCGCCGCGAGCGGCGCGGGAGCGCTGGCCGCCGGGCTGGAGCAGCTGCGCACCGCGACGGCGCAGCTGCCCGCGCAGGCGCAGCAGCTCTCCCGGGGCGCGGACGCCGTGGCCGACGGCGCCGGGCGCGTCTCCGCGGGCGCCGACGCGCTCGCCGGTGCCGCCGACCGGCTCACCCCGGCGCTGGAGCAGGCCCGCTCGCTGGCCCCGCTGGTCGACCAGCTGCTCGCGCAGGCCCGGGCGCTGGCGGCCGCCGCCCCGGAGGACGAGGGCCTCGCCGCGGCCGTGCGCACGCTGGAGCAGGCCCGCCAGGCGCTGGCCGACGGCTCGCCGGCCGGTGCCGCGCAGGGCCTGGGGCAGCAGGTGGACGCCCTGGCCGCCGGTGCCCGGCAGCTGTCCGAGGGGGCGAGCTCCGTGGCCGGCGGCGCCGCGCAGCTCGCGGCCGCCGCCCCGGCGCTGCAGCAGGGCGTCGCGCAGGCCGCCGACGGCGCGGACGCGCTGGCCACCGGCACGCGCTCGCTGGCGACGGGGTCGGCCGCCGCCGCCGACGGCGCCGCGGAGCTGGCCACCGGGGCGGCGCAGCTGGACGACGGCGCGAGCGCGCTGCTGGAGGGCACCTCGCAGGCGCGGACCGGCGCCGCGCAGCTGGCCGACGGCACCCGGGCGCTGGCCGACGGGGCGGGCACCCTGAGCACCGAGCTGCGCGACGGCCAGCAGCGGGTCCCGGTGCACGAGGGGGACGCGGCGGGCGAGCGCGCCGACGTCGTGGCCTCCCCCGTGCAGGCGGACCGCGTGCGCGAGCACGCCGTCGCCCACTACAGCGACGGCCTGGCCCCGCTGTTCGTGCCGGTCTCGCTGTGGGTCGGCGGGATGGTCACGTACATGGTGCTGCGCGCGGTCTCGCAGCGGGCGCTGGCCTCGACGGCCTCCTCGCCGCGGGTGGCGCTGGCCGGCTGGGCACCGGGCGCGCTGCTGGGCTGCGCGCAGGCCCTCGTGCTCGTGGCGGTCCTGCACTGGGGCGTGGGCATCCAGTCCCCGGACGTGCCGGCGACGGCGGCCTTCGCGGTGCTCGTGGCCGTCGTCTTCACCGCGCTGCACCAGTGCCTGAACGCGCTGCTGGGCGGGGCGGGGCGGCTCGTGGCGCTGGTCCTGCTGGTGCTGCAGCTGACCTCGGCGGGCGGCACGTACCCGGTGGGGACCTCCCCGGCCTTCTTCGAGGCCATCCACCCGTACCTGCCGATGACGTACGCCACCGACGGCCTGCGCCACCTGGTCGCCGGCGGGTCCGCGGGCGCGGTGGGCGCCGACGCGCTCGTCCTGGCCGGGTTCGGGCTCCTCGGGCTGGCGGTCACCGTGCTGGCCTGCCACCGCCGCCGCAGCTGGACGGTGGCGGAGCTGCACCCCAGCCTCAGCCTCTGAGGCCCTCCCCGCACCGGCCGCCGCCCGCACCGCTGCCCGCACCGGAGCGGTGCGCGCGGGGCGGGCTCAGCGGGGGGTGAGCCGGCGGGGCAGGCAGGCGTTGGTGCGCTGCCCCTGCGGGGTGAGGGCGAACATGCTGTCGCACCACGTCTGGACGTCGGCCGCGTCGGCGAACGGCCCGGCGACCAGCGTCACCCAGTACGGGTTGCCGCGGGCGTCGAGCAGGCCGGTGCCGAAGTCGGTGGTCTGCAGCACGAAGACGTCGCGGGCGGGGATGCCGGAGGCGATCTCCTCGCTCTGGGCGAGGATGTCGGCGGCGTAGAAGGTGCTGCTGCCGTTGGCGGCGGTCTGCACGGGGTCGGTGGTGCCGACGCTCTTGGCCGACAGCTGGGCCACCCACTGCCCCTGCGGGGGGTGCGCGGCCAGCCCCTGCCGGCGCCGCTCGTGCAGCTCGGCGGTGGCCGCGGCGTCGTCGGCGGCGCTCCCGCCCGCGACCCCGGCGGCGGGGGCGGCCGCTGCCCGGCCCGCGCTCGCCCCGGCCGGGGTGGCCGGCGGCAGGGTGCGCGCGGTCGCGCCGGCGGTGGTCGGGCCGCCGGCCGCGAGCGGGGAGAGCGGGCCCGCGGGGCGCAGCGAGCGCTCGGCGAGCAGCCCCAGGAGGACGACGAGCACGAGGCCGAGCGCGGCGGCGACCGCCTGCAGCGCCCGGGGCGGGCGCGCCCGCGGGGGCTGCACCTGCGGGGGCTGCGCGTCGCGCTCGACGCGCAGCGGCGGGGGGTCCTGCCGGGTGGGGCGCGCGGTGCCCTCCGGCTGCGCCGCGCGGAGCTCCTCCCACCACGGTGCTGCGGACACGACGACCTCCCGGCGGCGGTGCGGGTGCGACCTCCGCACCTCCTCGACACCCCGTGCTGCGACGAGCTGCGCGCCGATCGGGTTCCGGCGCTCGGCCAGTCTGCCGCGACCCGCACCGCCCGGCGCGGCGAGCGGGTCGTCGGCGGACCGGGTGCCGGGCTCAGAGGCCGGCGAGGACCTGCGTCCAGTAGGGCCCGGTGGCGCCGGTGCGCTCGGCGATGCCGACGAGGCCGAGGCGGCAGTCGAGGAGGTTGGCGCGGTGGCCCGGGCTGGCCAGCCAGGCGTCCACGACGGCGGCGGCGCCGTAGCCGAAGGCCACGTTCTCCGCGGTGCGCCGGGGCTGCACGCCGACGGCGGCCAGCCGGGTGCGGGGGGTGCTCCCGTCGAGGCCGGTGTGGGTCATGGTGCCGGTGGCGGCCATCTCGGCGCTGTGCCGGTCGGCGGCCGCCGTCAGCGGGTCGGCCAGCTGCAGCGGTGCGCAGCCGACGGCGGCGCGGGCGGCGTTGGTCCGCTCCAGCACCAGCAGGACCCGCGGGTCGGCCGGTGCGCCGGGTCCGGGGACCTCGTCGGCGGCGGCGGGGGCGGCGGTGGCGAGAGCGGCCGCGGCGAGGGCGGCAACGGCGGTGAGGGCAGCGGCACCGGACACGAGGGATCGGCGGGTGCGGCGGCGCGCGAGCGGGGGGACCACGTGCGTCGTCATGGGCCGAACTCAACCAGTCCGTGCGGAGGACCGGTGGAGGTTGTGAGATGTACCACACACAACGTACCCAACACGTCACGCAGGGTGCACGACCCCGTCCTCCTGGGACGCGGGAACCGCCCGGGCGGTTCCCTGCGGCCCGCGGTGCACGACCACCTGGCCCCGCCCGGCGCGCTTGGCCGCGTACATCGCCTCGTCGGCCTCGCGCAGCAGCCGCTCCGCCGGGGCGCTGCCGTCGCAGGCGCGCACGCCGATGCTCGCCCCCACGACCGCCTCGTACCCGCCCACCGGGACGGGGGCGGCCAGCGCGGCGATCACCCGGTGCCCGATCGCCACCAGGTCCCCCTCGCCGTTCGTGCCCGGGCAGACGATGGCGAACTCGTCGCCGCCCAGGCGCGCGACGGTGTCGCCGGGGCGCACGCAGCGGGTCAGCAGCTGCGCGACGTGCACGAGCACCTCGTCGCCGGCGGCGTGGCCGGCGGTGTCGTTGACCGCCTTGAACCCGTCGAGGTCGACGTACAGCAGCCCCACCCGGGTGCGCTCGCGCTCGGCGGCCGCGACGGCGTGCTCCAGGCGGTCCACGAACAGCGTGCGGTTCGGCAGCCCCGTCAGCGGGTCGTGCAGCGCCCGGTGGCGCAGCTCCGACTGCAGCGCCCGGCGCTCGGTGACGTCCTCGACCAGGCACAGCAGCGTGGCGTCGCCGGTGTGCGGGCGCACCAGCGTCGCCGACACCTCCGCGACGAGCTCGCGGCCGTCCGCGGCGAGCAGCCGCACGTCGACGACGAGCTCGCGCAGCCCGCCGGTGAGCACCGGCGCGAACAGCTGGGCGAAGTCGCGGCGGGCCCCGTCGGGGCCGAGGTCGACGAACGCGGTCCCGAGCAGCTCCCCCTCCGCGCGGCCGGTGAACCGGCACAGCGAGCGGTTGACGCGCAGCATCCGCCCGGCCCGCGGGCCGGTCGTCGCGAGCATCGCGAAGCCGACGGGCGCGGTCTCGAAGGCGGCGCGCAGCAGCGCCTCGGAGTCCTCCAGCTCGGAGACGTCGGTGGCCATGCCGATCAGGCCCAGCAGCCCCCCGTCGCGGTCGTGCATGGGCGAGGTCGTCAGGCTCACCGGCAGCCTGCTGCCGTCGCGGCGCACGTAGGTCATCCGCGCGGTCGCGGGCCCGCCGGCGGCCGCCAGGGCGAAGACCTGGCGGGGGTCCTGCACGCCCAGCCGGGCGGCGACCTGCGCCACCTCGTCGGGGTCGTGCACGAGCAGGCCGTCCCGGCCGAGCACCTCCTCGGCGGACCAGCCGAGCATCCGCTCGGCACCCTCGTTGAAGACGGTGATCCGCCCCCGCAGGTCGACGGCGATGATCGCGTGCTCGGTCGCCGCCGCGAGCACGTTGGAGAGCAGGTCGTGCGCCTCGGCGACCCGGGCGGCGGCGGCGCGCACCTCGCCGACGTCGTGGAAGGCGGCGACGACGCCGCCGCTCCAGACCGCGCCGCGCTCGCGCGGCAGCGGGTGGGCGCTGACGTTGAGCAGGACCCCGTCGGGGTGGGAGCGGTTGACGAGCAGCAGGTCCACGTCCTCGACGGCCTCACCGGCCAGCGCGCGCACGATGGGCAGCTCGTCCTGCGGGAACGGCTCGCCGTCGGGCCGGCGGAACAGCAGCGTGCTGCCCCAGTCCGCGCGGGTGGCCCGGCCCGGGTCGAGGACCAGGCGCTCGGCCGCCGGGTTGCGCAGCAGCGAGTTCCCGTGGCGGTCGAAGACGCAGACCGCGTCGGAGATGGAGCCGAAGACGGCGGTCAGCAGGTCGGCCTGCTCGGCGGCGGTGGCCGCCGAGCGGGCCGCGCTCTCGGCGCTCGCGGCGTTCTCGTCGCGGGAGAGGGCCAGGACCAGGACGAGGACGCCGAGGGTGCCGATGAACGCCTCAGCGCACATCGCCTGCAGGTCCGCCGGCAGGTCGTGCCACGGGCCGCCGCCGGCCCAGGTGGCCACGACGACGGCGCCGGAGGCGAGCACGAGGTGCACGGTGGCGGCCGTCGTCGTGCGCCGCAGCGCGGCCCACACGGCGACGAGCAGCACCAGGAAGGTCACCGCGTAGCCGCGCAGCACCCAGAACGCCAGGGCGTAGGCCGCGACCGAGGTCGCCAGCAGCGCCCAGCGCTCGGCGCGCGAGGCGGTGCTGCCGGGCGCGTGCGGGCGCCGCTCCGCGCTGCGCAGGGCCACGGCGAGGACGACGAAGGTGGAGACGGTGGTGCGCAGCACCCACTGGGCGCTGGAGAGCGCGGCCGGCACGCCGTCGGTGAGCAGGAAGCCGGTGAGGGCGATCGGCGCGGAGCCCACGGCCCCGGCCAGCGAGGACAGCACGAGGGTGCGCAGGTGGGCGACCGAGGCCAGGCGGAACCCGCCGGGCTGCAGCCACCGGTACGCCCACGCGCCGCAGAGGGCCTGCGCGACGGCGGCGGCGGACAGGGTCGCCGACTCCAGCGGCGGCATCCCGGTCAGCAGGCGCAGCGCGAGGGTCCCGCCGAGCAGCAGCGCGGCGTCGACGACGCGGGCGCGGCGACCCGGCGACCCGGCCAGCCACAGCAGGCCCACCGCCGAGGCGGGCCAGACGATCGCGAGGTGGGCGCCGTCGGCCTGGGCGCTGCGGCCCAGCAGCGTCGCGGCCACCACCAGCAGGCAGAAGAGCGCGCGGCGGCGCCAGGTGCCGGAGCGCAGCGGCGCCGGCTCGGCCAGCCACGGCACCAGGGGGTCGCTGGCGGGCACGACACCTCCTGAGCACGGTCCGGGTGGAGCGCCGGTCCTGGACGCACCACCCGTGGGATCGGCCGTGCGGGTGCGCTGCTTGAGCCGGGGTGCGGGATCCGCGCCGCTCCCGCTCAGGAGCCGGCGCGGACGGGCAGCGCCCGGGCGCCCGGGCACCGCCCGCCGTGCACGACGACCTGGTCCTTGCCGGCCCGCTTGGCCTCGTACATCGCCTCGTCGGCCTCGCGCAGCACCTGCTCGGCGGGCGCTGCCGCCGGGCCGCCGGCGCTCCAGCGCACCCCGACGCTGGCGCCGACGACGGCGTCCCCGCCGGCCAGCGCCACGGGAGGCCGCAGCGCCTGCAGGACCCTGGCGGCCGTGGCGGTCACCGCCTCCCGCGGTGCCGCCGGGCACAGGACGGCGAACTCGTCGCCGCCCAGGCGCGCGACGGTGTCGCCGGGGCGCACGCACGCGCGCAACCGGCGGGCGACCTCGACGAGCACCGCGTCGCCGGCGGCGTGCCCGGCGGTGTCGTTGACGGCCTTGAACCCGTCGAGGTCGACGTAGAGCAGCCCCAGCGGCTGCGCGGCGGCCTCCTCCAGCCGCCGGTGCAGCAGGGTCCGGTTGGCCAGCCCCGTCAGGGCGTCGTGCAGCGCCTGGTGGGCCAGCCGCTGCTCGGCGGCCAGCTGGGCGGTGATGTCGGTGGCCAGGCTGGTGTAGCCGGTGACGCGGCCGTCGGCGGCCGTCATGGCCGCGCTGGTGACGCTCACCGGCACCGCGCTGCCGTCGGCGCGCAGGTAGCGGGCGCGGAAGGTCACCGGCCGCCCGCCCCGGCCGGTGGCGAACAGGTCGCCGGGGCCCTCCAGGCCGAGCCCCCGGGCGATCGCCGGCAGGTCCTCGGGCTCGTACAGCTCCAGCACGCTGCGGCCCAGCACGTCCTGCTCGCGCCGGCCGAGGATCCGCTCGGCGCCCTCGTTGAACAGCGAGACGCGCCCCTGCGGGTCGCAGGCCACGATCGCGTGGTCGGTGGCGGCGTCCAGGACGCTGGCGAACAGGTCGTGGGCACGCTCGAGCTCCGCGACCGCGGCGCGCAGGTCGGTGACGTCGTGCAGGGCCGCGACGGCTCCCCCGCTCCACGGCGCACCCGGCGCGGGCGGCAGCGGGTGGGCGCTGACCCGCACGAGCCGGCCCCGCGGGTGGGCCGTGGAGACGAGCCGGCCCTCGACGGCGACGACGGGCGTGCCGCGCAGCGCCCGCACGACGGGCAGGTCCTCGTGCTCGGTGCGGGTCCCGTCGAGCCGGAAGAAGCCCTCCCCGGAGGCGGGGTCGGCCATGCCGGGGACGTCGGTCCCGCCGAACAGGTCGTCGGCCGCCCGGTTGCGCAGCAGCAGCCGCCCGTGCGCGTCCACCACCGTCACGGCGTCGTCGATCGAGGCGAAGACGGCCGTGAGCAGGTCCGCCTGCTCGCGCACCAGGCGGCCGTTGCGCTCGCCCTCGGCGCGGGCGAGCGCGAGGACGAGGACGGTGACGGCGAAGGCGCCGAGGAACGCCTCGACGACGAGCACGTGCAGCTCGGGCGGCGAGGCGGCCCACGGGTCGCGCCCGCACCGCGCGGCCACGACGACGGCGCCGGTCAGCACGAGCAGGTGGACCGTCACCGCCCGCAGGCTCTCGCGGACGGCGGCCCAGACGGCGACCGGCAGGAAGCCGAAGACCACCCCGGCCTGCGGCCACACCCAGAAGGAGAGCACGTAGACCAGCGCGAAGCCGGCGGCGACGGCACAGCGCTCGGGCAGCGGCGCGCGCCGGCCCTCCCCGGGCGCCCCGCCACCGGCGTGCAGCACGGCGGCCAGGACGACGAAGGCGCTGACGGAGCCGTGCAGCAGCCACAGCCCCGCCGAGACGACCGGGTGCGGTGAGGTGAGCACCCCGCCGAGCAGCGCGAGGGGGGCGGAGACCAGCGCCCCGGCGCCCGCGCCCGCGGCGAGGACGGCGAGGTCGCGGGCGGTGCGCAGCCGCAGGCCCGCAGGGCGCAGCAGCCGGTGAGTCCACGCGGCGGCCAGGGCCTGCACCGCGGTCGCCACGGCCAGCGCGCAGGCGGCCCGGGGCGGTGCCCCGGTGAGGTGCACCACGAGCGCGACGGCGGCGACGAGCGCGAGCGCGTCCAGGACGCGCTCGCGCCGGCCGGGGGAACCGGCCAGCCACAGCACCGCCACGGCGGGCACCGGCGACAGGAAGGGCACCGTGTCGGCGACCTGCGCGGCGTGGCCGACGAGGACGGCGAGCGCCATGAGGACGGCGAAGAGGACGCGGCGCAGCCACGGGTGCCGGCCCAGGACGGCGGGTTCGCCGACGGGCGGCACGAGGGCCTCGCCTGCACCCACGGCGACCACCTCCGAGCACCCACCACCCGCGGGGCACCGTCCCTCGGCGCCCTCGTCGGGGATCGGCCGGGCGCCGCGGGACCTTGAGCGGGGCGCCGCCCGGACGGTGCGCGGCAGGCGCCCCGCCCGGGCGGGCGGGGGTCAGCCCTTGGAGCTGAAGGCCGCGTCGAAGGCGGCGGCCGGCGGCTGGAAGAGCTCGCCGAGGCGGCGCACGAACGCCAGGGCGTCGGGCGCGCCGCGCAGGCGGTCCACGCCGGCGTCCTCCCACTCCACGCTCGTCGGGCCCGCGTAGCCGATGTTGTTCAGCTCGCGGAAGATCAGCTCCCACGGCACGTCGCCGTGGCCGACGGAGGTGAAGTCCCAGCCGCGGCGCGAGTCCGCCCAGGCCAGGTGCGAGCCGAGGCGGCCGGCGCGGCCGTCGAGCTGCTTGCGCGAGTCCTTGCAGTGCACGTGGTAGATGCGGTCGGCGAAGTCGCGCAGGAAGCCGATCGGGTCCAGGTCCTGCCACACGAAGTGGCTGGGGTCGAAGTTCAGCCCGAACGCCGGGCGGTGGCCGATGACCTCCAGCGCGCGCTTGGTCGTCCAGTAGTCGTAGGCGATCTCCGAGGGGTGCACCTCGTGGGCGAACTTCACGCCGACCTCGTCGAAGACGTCGAGGATCGGGTTCCAGCGGTCGGCGAAGTCCTGGTAGCCGGCCTCGACCATCGACTCGGGGGTGGGCGGGAACATCGCCACGGTGTGCCAGATCGAGGAGCCGGTGAAGCCGGTGACGGTCTTGACGCCGAGCCTGGCGGCGGTGCGGGCGGTGTCCTTGACGTACTCGGCGGCCCGCCGGCGCACGCCCTCGGGCTCGCCGTCGCCCCACACGGCCTCGGAGACGATGTCCTGGTGGCGGGCGTCGATGAGGTCGCACACGGCCTGGCCGGACAGGTGCGCGGAGATCGTCCACACCTCGAGGCCGTGCTTCTCCAGCGTCGCCTTCTTCTGCGCGATGTAGTCGTCGTCGCGGGCGCCGCGGGTGGAGTCCAGGTGGTCGCCCCAGGTGGCGATCTCCAGGCCGTCGAAGCCCCACTCGGAGGCGAGGCGGCAGACCTCCTCGAAGGGCAGGTCGGCCCACTGGCCGGTGAACAGGGTGACGGGGCGCGGGGTCTTCAGGGGCTCGGCCACGGGGCTGCTCCTCAGATGCTCGTGTAGACGGACTGGTTGTCGGCGCTGCGCTGCACGGCCTCCAGCACCTGCTGCACCTGCAGGCCGTCGGCGAAGCTCGGGCTCGGGTCGCGCTCGTCGGCGATGGCGCCGAGGAACTCCTGCAGCTCGTGCACGAACGGGTGGTCGTAGCCCAGGCCGTGCCCGGCCGGCCACCAGTTGGACACGCCCGGGTGCTCCGGCTCGGTGGCCAGGATGCGTCGGAAGCCGTTCTCGGCGTCCGGCAGCGTGCCGTCGAAGAAGTGCAGCTCGTTCATCGACTCGAAGTCGAAGGCGATGCTGCCCTCGGAGCCGTTGACCTCGATGCGCATGCCGTTCTTGCGTCCCAGGGCCATCCGGGTCGCCTCGAAGGTCATGAGCGCGCCGCCGTCGCCGCGGCCGAAGAACACGGCCGCGTCGTCGACGGTGACCTCGCCGCGCTCGGCCGACGCCTGCGCGCCCAGGCCGGTGTTCTGGCCGGTGCGGGCCGCCTCCAGCGGGCGGGTCTTGACGAACGTCTCGACGGTGCCGGACACGCCCGTCAGGCGCTGGCCGGTGATGAACTGCGCCGCGTCGATGATGTGCGAGCCGATGTCGCCCAGCGCGCCCGCGCCGGAGCGGTCCTTCTGCAGCCGCCACGTCAGCGGGAACTCGGGGTCGACGATCCAGTCCTGCAGGTACACCGCGCGCACCTGGCGCACCTCGCCGAGGCGGCCGGCCTCGACGAGCTGGCGGGCCAGCCCGATCGCGGGCACCTTGCGGTAGTTGAAGGCCACCATGCTGCGCACGCCCCGCGCGGAGGCCGCCTGCGCGGCCTCGGTCATGCGCTGCGCCTCCTCGACCGTCTTGGCCAGCGGCTTCTCGCAGATGACGTGCTTGCCGGCCTCCAGGGCCGCGATCGCGATCTCGGCGTGGCTGTCGCCGGGGGTGAGGATGTCGACGACCTGGACGTCGTCGCGCTCCAGCAGCGGGCGCCAGTCGTCGAGGCCCTCGGCCCAGCCGAACTGCGTCGCGGCGGCCTGCGCCCGCCCCAGGTCGCGACCGGCCAGCGCGACGCGCCGGGTGCGGAACCGCGGGGTGCCGACGTGGTCGACGGTGCGCCACGCGTGGGAGTGCACGGCCCCCATGAAGGAGTGGCCGACGACGGCGACTCCGAGCTCCGGCAGTTCAGTGGACATCCGGGCGTACCTCCGGGACTTCTTCGTCGGGTCAGGCTCGTGCTGCGGATCGTACTGACCGGCCCGGGCGGCCGGAACCGCCCCCCGCCCCGCCCCCTCCCGGCCGTGATCCCCCGCGGTGCACCGCGGGAGATCACGACGAGGACGGGGCGGGGACGGTGGGGCGGGGGGGGTGGCGGGGCGGGCGTCAGCGGGCCGGGGCGGCCGCGGGGAGGGTGAGGGCGGCGCGGACGTCGCTCCAGCCCTCCAGCACCGCGCGCACGTCGTCGCGGCGCTCGTCGGCCAGCGCGCGGGCGTGGGCGCGCTCGAGGACGTCGTCCACGCGCACCCGCGCACCGGTCGTGCTCGACTCGACGGCGGCCTCGACCATCACCAGGCTGAGGACGTTCTCGTGGACCTCCCCCATCGGGACCGGCCCGCCGCGCAGCGCCTGGACGAAGGTCGCCAGCGAGCCGGCGATGCCGTCACCGGGGTCGGCCGACGCGGCCGGGCTGACGCCCTCGGCGTCCAGGACCGGGGCGTCGTCGCCGTTCCACGTCGCGCTGCCGCTCGCGCCGGACAGGCGCCAGGAGCCGTTCCAGGACGTCTCGGCCCCCGGCGCGCACCAGCTGCCGTGGTAGACGTAGCGCAGCCCGCCGGTCATCTCGAAGACGGCCGCCGCGGCGGCGTCGTGGGCGTACCAGGACCACGAGGGGTTGTACTCCTCGCAGTACACCGAGACCGGCTCGGCGTCGAGCAGGAACCGCGCCGTGTCGAAGGGGTGGATGGCCATGTCCACCAGCAGGACGTGCTCCATCTCCTCGCGGAACCCGCCGAAGCGCGGCGCCTTGTAGAACTCCGTCGACAGCGTGCCCAGCTCGCCGAGCACCTTCGCCTGCTCCTTGAAGGCGAACACGTGCGGGTTGTAGCGGCGGGACTGGCTGACGACGAACAGCTGCCCGCTGGCCTCGGCGGCCGCGGCCAGCGACAGCCCCTGCGCGACGGTCTCGGCGACGGGCTTCTCCCCCAGCACCGGCAGCCCGGCGAACAGCGCCGCCGTCGTCACCGGGTGGTGCGCCCGGGGGACGGTGACGTTGACGACGGCCTCGGCACCCGTCCGCTCCGCCAGCTCCACGGCGTCCCGGCCGACCGGGGTGTCGGGGACGCCGGCGTCGGCGGCGGCCCGGCGGGCCACGTCGAGGTCGAGGTCGACGATGCCGGCGAGCTCGGTGCCCGGGTCGGCCAGGACGGTCTGCAGCCAGGCCTTGCCCATGCCGCCGGCGCCGACGAGGACGAGCCTCACTGCGCGGCCTCCTGGGCCGCCAGCGCCTCGGCGGACAGCGCGCCGCCGTAGCCGTGGCCGTTGTAGAAGTCCTCGGTGTCGTAGCGCAGCAGCACCGGGTCGGTGCGCTCCGGGCGCACGGTGAGCGCCCACTGGACGGCGTTGGAGATGACCTTGCGGACGCCGGTGTGGAAGTACACCGGGTAGTCCTGGTCGCCGGGGCGGAAGTAGAAGACCTTCCCGTAGCCGCGCTTGAAGGTGATGCCGGAGCGGAACACCTCGCCGCCGGAGAAGGAGGAGATGAAGACGACCTCGTCGGGGGCGGGGATGTCGAAGAACTCCCCGTACATCTCGTCCTCGTCGATGACCATCGGGTGGGGCACGCCCTGGGCGATGGGGTGGGTGGGGTCGACGGTCCACACCAGCTCGCGGTCGTGCTCGGAGCGCCAGCGCAGCGTGCAACTGGTGCCCATGAGCTTGGTGAAGACCTTCGACCAGTGCCCCGAGTGCAGGACGATGAGGCCCATGCCGGCCAGGACGTGGCGGTGGACGCGCTCGACGACCTCGTCGGAGACCTCGGCGTGGGCGGCGTGCCCCCACCAGGTGAGGACGTCGGTGGAGCGCAGGACCTCCTCGGTCAGCCCGTGCTCGGGCTCGTCGAGGGTGGCGGTGCGCACCACGACGCCCTCGCCGAGGTTCTCCTCGATGCCGGCGGCGACGGCGCCGTGCATGCCGTCGGGGTAGCGCGCGGCGACCTCCGGTTCGAGCTGCTCGTGGCGGTTCTCGCCCCAGACGGTGACGCGGATCGGTGCGGGCACGGTGGTGTCCTCCAGGGAGTGGGAAGGGTTCACTTGACGGCTCCGCCGGTGGCCCCGGCGGCGACGTACTTCTGGGCGGCGACGAGCAGGACGACCGCGGGCAGCGAGGCGAGCACCGCCGTCGCCATGACGGAGCTCCAGTCGTTGACGTAGGCGCCGATGTAGTTGTAGATGCCCAGCGTCACGGGCCGGACGTCCTCGGTCGTCGTCAGGGTGAGGGCGAAGAGGAAGTCGCTCCAGGTGAACAGGAACGTGAAGAGGCCGGCGGTGATGAGGGCGTTGCGGCTGACCGGCACGACGATGGAGAAGAACGCCCGCACCGGCCCGGCGCCGTCGACGAGGGCGGCCTCGACGATGGAGTCGGGCAGCGACTGCATGAGCGCGCGGCAGATGAGGATCGCGAAGGGGATGCCGGAGGTGGAGTCGGCGAGGATCAGCCCGGGGATCGAGTTGAGCAGCCCCAGGTCGGCGTAGGCGCTGTAGAGGGCGTTCGCGATGACGATGCCGGGGATCATCTGGCTGATGAGGATCGCGAACAGGACGACGTCCGCCCAGCGCAGGTCGAACTTCGCCAGGGCGTAGGCGGCCGGGACGGCGACGACGAGGCTGAGCACGACGCTGCCGAGCGCGACGACCAGCGAGGTGACGAGGTTGGCGCCCTGCTCGGAGATGGCCGTGCGGTAGCCGGCGAAGTCGGGGTTCAGCGGCAGCCAGCCGGTGTCGAGGGTGGCGCCGCCCGGTTGCAGGGACGCGTTGAGCATCCAGTAGACCGGGAACAGCAGGACGGCGACGATGAGCAGCCCGAGGGCCGTGTTCAGCCAGGGACGGCGGACGGTGGTCACTTCGGTTCCTCCCTCGGCTCAGTCTTCGACGGAGCGGCGGTTGGCGCGCAGGTAGACGACGGCGAAGACGAGCGAGATGACGATGAGGATGTTGCTCACCGCGGCACCCTGCCCGAAGTCGAAGCTCTGGAAGGACAGCTGGTACGACTGCGTCGTCAGCGTCTGGGTCGCGTTCGCCGGCCCGGCGTTCGTCAGCCCGAGGATGATGTCGAGCACCTTGAGCGTGTAGACGACCCCGAGCACGAGCGTGACGCTCACGACCGGCCGCAGCATCGGCCAGGTGATGTGCCGGAACGCCCGCCACCCGGTGGCGCCGTCCAGGGCGCCCGCCTCGTACAGCTCGTCGGGGATGCCCTGCAGGCCTCCGTGCAGCAGGACGGCGTTGAAGGGGATGCCGATCCAGACGTTGACCGCGATGACCGAGACCAGCGCCAGCGACGTGCTCGTCAGCCACGGGACGCCGCTGTCGACGAGGCCGACCCCGGTGAGGAACCGGTTCAGCGCACCGCCGTCGGTGTCCAGCAGCCAGCGCCAGACGGCGCTGGAGACGATGAGCGGGATGAGCCAGGGCAGCAGGATCAGGGAGCGCAGGAACCCCGAGAGGGGGAACTTCCGGCGGAAGAAGACCGCCAGCGCCATGCCGAGGACGAACTGCCCGGCGATCGAGCCGACCGTGAACAGGAACGTGTTGAGCAGCGCCTTGCTGAACAGCGCGCTGCCGACGACCTCGGTGTAGTTCGACCAGCCGACCCACGGGGCCTGACCCGTGAAGAAGGTCGCGATGTCGTACTGCTGGAAGCCCATGACGACGTTCTTGACGACGGGGTAGCCGAAGAACAGCGCCAGGTAGGCGAGCGCGGGGCCGAGGAAGAGGACGGTGACCCAGCGGTTGCCGCGCCGGCCGGCGGGACGCACCGGCTCGGCGGTGCGCCCGGCGGGGCGGTCGGTGGTCGTGGTGGTCATCGGTACTCCTCCGCTTCCGCCAGCGCCTCGCGCGGGCCGGCCTGCCCGGACAGCGCGAGCTGCACGGCGGTGTAGATGGACTTCGCCGCGGCGGGCCAGTCCTCGCCGAGCTCCGCCGTGCGGGCTCGGGCGTCGGTGATGAGGTCGGTGAACGTCTCCATCTCCGGGCGGCGCTGCAGGTACTCCTCGCGCAGCCCGGGCTTGCCGGGGACGGTGTAGCGCTGCTCGCCCATGGACAGCTGGCTGTCGTCGGAGAGGAAGGCGGTGAGCACTTCGGCCGCCTTCTGCTCCTTGGCGCTGTTCCCGGTGGCCGGGACCGCCCACACCTCGCCGCCCAGCGGGGCGACGGAGGTCTGGGTGGCGGGGTCGCGCACCGGCAGGGTCGCGATGCCGTACTCCAGACCTTCGACCGTCTGCATCTCCGGCAGCTGCCAGGGCCCGTTGACCATCATGGCCGCCTTGCCGGAGATGAACTGGTCCTTGACGTCGGCCTGCGTCCAGTTCAGCACGGAGCGGGACGCGGTGCCGTCCTGGACGAGGTCGGTGAGCAGCTGGAGCGCCTGCGCGGCCTCGGGGGTGTCGAGGTTCCGCTCGGTGCCGCCGTTGGTCCAGAAGAACGGCAGGAACTGCCAGGTGTTCTCGTAGGTGGCGTTGGCGCAGAAGGAGAACCCGTAACGGCCTCCGGTGGTCAGCGTCGCCGCGGCCTCGCGCAGCTCGTCCCACGTCGTGGGCGGGGCGACGCCGGCGGCGTCGAGGGCCTTGACGTCGTAGAAGAGGGCGATGGTGTTGACCGTGGGGGCCAGCCCGTACACCTCGCCCTGGTACGTGCCGGCGGCGACGACACCGCGGGCGTAGCCGTCGGTCGGGACGCCCAGCGGCCCGAGGGGCTTGAGCGCGGTGGTGGAGGCGATCTGCTGCAGGTCGGGGTTGTCGAGCATGAGGACGTCCGGCAGCGTTCCCGAGGAGCCCTGCTGCAGCACGCGCTGGATGAGCGAGCCGCCGGAGACGCTGACGCGCTCCAGCGTGACGCCGACGCTCGCGGCGGCGGCGTCGAGGGCGGCGCCGATGATCTGGTGGTCGGGGTCGTTGGAGTAGGAGTCCAGGACGCGCAGGACGTCCGGGTCCGAGCTCACCCCGGACTCCCCGCAGGCGGCCAGGCCGAGCGGGGCCAGCAGGCCGGCGGTGGTGACGGCCCGGCGGCCGGGGCCGCGCCGTGGTCTGCGCCCGGGGTCGGGGCGGGTGGGCGGCTGGGGCACGGAGCGGTTCCCTTCGTCGTCGACGGGTGGTGCGGGCCAGGTCGTCGATGCGTATCGACGACGGGTGCGCGAGCGGGCGGTCGGGGTGGTGGGCATCAGGTGGGCGGGTCAGCGGGCGGTGCGCACGGAGGCGCGGCGCACGAGCGCGGCGGGGAAGCGCCGGGTGCGCGGTGGTGCGGCGGGGTCCTCCAGCAGCTCGAAGAGCCACTGCATGGCCTGTCGGGAGACCTCCCGCGGGTGCGGGGAGACGGCCGTCAGCGGCACCGGCTGCGCGAGGGCTTCCTCGTCGGTGGCCAGCGCGACGACGTCGACGTCGCGCCCGGGGCGCAATCCCTGCCCGCGCACCGCCTCCAGCGCGGGCCCGGTACCGGCGGCCAGCAGCAGGCCGGGCGGCCGGCCGGGACCGGCGAGCAGGTCCGCGACGGCCCGGCCGACGTCCTCGCGGGCCGGGGCGGCCCACGTCAGCCCGACGCCGGCGGTGCGCGCGGCCTCCTCGGCGGCCCGGCGGAAGCGCGGCAGGTAGTTGATGTCGCGCTCGGCCGCCTCCGGCCCCCAGCCGACCGCGGCCAGCTGCCGGTGACCGGCCGCAGCGAGCTCGCCGACGAGCAGCCGGGCGGCCTCCTCGAAGTCGAAGTCGATGCAGTGCAGGCCCTCGGCGTCCTCGGGCACCCCGATGAACAGGGTCGGCAGGCGCAGCCCGCGGGCCACCTCGGCCCGGGGGTCGCGGGTGCGGACCTCCATGACGACGATGGCGTCGCACAGGGCGCGCCCGGCCACGCGCTGCAGGCCCGCGGTCCCCTCGTCGGCGGTGACCATGAGCACGTCGTGGTCGTGGGAGCGGGCGGCGAGCGCGATCTCCTCGACGAAGGCCATGAGCCCGTGGGCGCCGAGGGCGCTGCGGAACGGCGTGACGAGCGCGACGACGTTGGTGCGCTGGCTGGCCAGCGCCCGGGCCCCGGCGTTGGGCTGGTAGGTCAGCTCGGCGATGGCGTCCTCGACGAGGCGGCGGGTCTTCTCCGAGATGGGCCGCTTGCCGGAGAGCACGTAGGAGACGGTGCTCTGCGAGACGCCGGCGACGCGCGCCACGTCCTTGCTGGTCGGCACTGCCCGGGCCACGTCGCCCCCTCCCGCTCGTCGTCGAACCGGTCGTCGAACCTCGTGCGTCGATGCGTATCGACGCCGTCGACGGCGACCGTAGCCCACGCCCGCGGCGCCCGACAACCCCCAGCACCCGGCACCCCGGTGCCCGGGTGCACGGACCGGCCCGCACCGCGACGCCGGCGGGGTGGGCTGTCCGGTGGACCGGGCGTCAAGCTGGGGGGACCCGCCGCCGATGCTCCGCGGGTACCCGACCCCGAGGGAGCGTCCGTGCCCAGCCCCACCCGCCGTCCCGCCGTCCTCGGCGCCGGCCTGCTCGCGCTCGCCCTGTGCTGCCCCGCCTCCGCGCAGGCCGTCGAGGTGCCCACCGGCACCGGCGCTCCCGTGGCCGTCGACGCGCTGCGCTGGGTGGACGGCGTCCCGCAGCTGACCACGCGCACCGCGCCCGGCCCCGCGGCCGCGCAGCGCCTGGAGGCGAGCCTGGAGGCCGACCCGGCCGTCTCCTCGGCGCAGGTGCGCACCACCTACGCCATCGCGCCGACGTCCGCGGCGCCGCTGCGCGGGCGCACGCTGCTAGCGAGCGCCGACCCGTACATCGGCCGGGCCTACCACCTGCAGAGCGTGGACGCGTACGGCGCGTGGCCGACGGCCACGGGCGACGGCGTCACCGTCGCCGTCCTGGACTCCGGGGTCGACCCCACCCAGCCGGACATCGCCGGCCGCGTCACCGTCGGCCCGAACTTCGCCAGCGGCACCGACATCGGCACCCACGGCACCCAGGTGAGCACCGTCCTCGCCGGCGCCTACCAGAACGGCGTCGGCGCGGCCGGTGTCGCCCCGGACGTCGACGTCCTCGCCATCCGGGTGTGCGCGCCCGAGGGCTGCGCGAGCAACTGGGTCGTCAACGGCATCCTCGCGGCCGTCGAGCGCGGCGCCGACGTCATCAACCTCTCCCTCGGCGGCGACGAGTACAACCAGGTCACCGCGGACGCCGTCGCGTACGCGATCGGCAAGGGCGTCGTCGTCGTCGCCTCGGCGGGCAACTCCGGCGACGAGGGCAACCCCGTGGAGTACCCGGCCTCCTACCCGGGCGTGGTCTCGGTGTCGGCGTCCACGAGCACCGGGGCCGCCGCCGCCTGGGCGCAGCACAACGCGGCCGTCGACCTCAGCGCCCCCGGCGAGAGGATCCCCGCCGGGGACCCGAGGAGCTCCGGCGGCTACCTGTACTACGCCGTGGCGGGCACCTCCTTCTCCGCCCCGCAGGTCGCGGGGGGGGCGGGGGGGGGGGGGGGGGGGGGCCCCCCCCCGGCCGGGCCCGCCGGGGAGTGGAAGGACTGGGCCCGCGCCACC
>NZ_JBJLSF010000057.1:0-30506 GCF_050871885.1 Kineococcus aridisoli
ATCCTCCTCCAGGCGCCCAGCGCCTGGAGGAGGATCACCGCGGAGCGGGGGCGGTGGAGCGCTCAGCGGCGGACGGTGCTCATGTCCGGGTAGCGGTCCCCGGCGCCGGCGCCCACCGGCAGGACGCGCTCGAGGTGGGCCAGGTCCTCCGCGCTCAGCTCCACCTGCACGGCGGCCGCGTTCTCGGCCAGGTAGCGGCGCCGCTTGGTGCCCGGGATGGGCACCACGTCCGGCCCCTGGGCCAGCAGCCACGCCAGCGCGACCTGGCCGGCGGGAACGCCCTTGGCGGCCGCGAGCGCGCGCACCTCGTCGACCAGCTGCAGGTTGCGGGCGAAGGCCTCGCCCTGGAAGCGCGGGTTGGCGCGGCGGAAGTCGTCCTCGGCGAGGTCGTCGACGCTGCGGATCGCACCGGACAGGAAGCCCCGGCCCAGCGGGGAGTAGGCGACGAAGCCGATGCCCAGCTCGCGCACGGTCGCCAGGACGCCGTCGGTCTCCACCTCGCGCGTCCACAGCGACCACTCCGTCTGCAGCGCCGTCACCGGGTGGGTGGCGTGGGCGCGGCGGATCGTCTCGGGAGCGGCCTCGCTGATGCCCAGGTGGCGCACCTTGCCGGCCTGCACGAGCTCGGCCATCGCGCCCCAGGTCTCCTCGACCGGCACGGTGGTGTCCACCCGGTGCTGGTAGTAGAGGTCGATGACGTCGACGCCCAGGCGCTGCAGGCTCGCCTCGCACGCGGCGCGCACGTACTCGGGGCGGCCGTTGACGCGGCGGGTGCCGTCGGCGCGGCGCTCGTTGCCGAACTTGGTGGCGAGCACGACCTCGTCGCGGCGTCCGGCGATCGCCCGCCCGACGAGCTGCTCGTTGGTGAAGGGGCCGTACATGTCGGCGGTGTCGAGCAGGGTGATCCCGGCGTCGAGGGCCGCGCCGATGGTGGCCAGCGACTCCTGCTCGTCACCGGGGCCGTAGAACTCGCTCATGCCCATGCAGCCCAGCCCCTGGGCGGAGACGTCGAGCGCGGTGCCGTTCGCGGCGCTGCCGAGGGTGCGGTGCGGGTAGCTCATGGCCCCAGCCTCCGACTTCGAGCGCGCTCGAAGTCAACCCGGCCCCGCGGGTGGGCCGGCACGGGCGGTCAGCGGGCGCCGACGGTCCCCTCGTACAGCTCGATCTTGGCGGTGATGGCGCCCAGGTGGCCGCTCACCTCGGCGAGCTCGGCCAGGACGCGCTCGCGGTGGGCGCGCAGCAGCGCCAGGCGCTGCTGCTCGTTGCCCGCTCCCGCCCGGCACAGCCGGGCGTACTCGCGCACGTCGCGGACCGGCATCCCCGTGGCCCGCAGCCGCTGGACCATCGCGATCCAGCGCAGGTCCTGCTCGTCGTAGCGGCGGCGGCCGGCGGCGGTGCGCGCGGGCGCCCCGACGAGCAGCCCCTCGGTCTCGTAGTAGCGCAGCGCGTGCGTGCTCAGCCCCAGCCGGTCGGCGGCCTCGGCGATCGACAGGGAGGGGATCCCCGCGCTCGTGCCCGCGCTCGTGCCCGTGTGCGTGTCGGTGCTCACCCGCGCAGTGTGGCCCGGCGGCCGTCCAGCGCGCCGGAGCGGGGTGCCCCGGGCACGCTGGGGCGGTCGCCGCCCGCCGCCCCGAGGACCGAGGACCCCATGAGCTCCCTGCTGGACCCCACCCACCTGCTGTCGACGTTCGGCGCCGTGGGCGTCTTCGTGGTCCTGTTCGCCGAGACGGGCCTGCTCGTCGGCTTCTTCCTGCCCGGCGACTCGCTGCTGTTCACGGCGGGGCTACTGACGGCCACCAGCGGCAGCACCCACCTCGACCTGGCGCCGGTGCTGGTGGCGGCCGCTGCGGGAGCGCTGGCGGGGGCGCAGACCGGCTACCTCATCGGCCGCGCGGCCGGCCCCCGGGTGCTGGAGCGGCCGGGCCACCCCCGCCGGGCGGCGGGCCTGCGGCGCTCGCGGGAGCTGCTCGAGCGCTACGGCCACGGCCGCGCGATCGTGCTGGCGCGCTTCATCCCGGTCGTGCGCACCCTGCTGAACCCGCTGGCCGGCGCGGTGGGCGTGCCCGCTCGGCGCTTCGCGCTGTGGCAGGTGGCCGGCGGGCTGGTCTGGTCGCTCGGAGCGGTGCTGGCCGGTCACCTGCTCGGGCAGCGCATCCCCGGCATCGACGCCTACCTGCTGCCGATCGTCGCCGGGGTCGTGCTCGTGTCGCTGGTGCCCGTGGCCCTGGAGCTGCTGCGCGCCCGCCGCGCCCCCGGCGGCCGGTCGTGACGCGCAGCCCCGGCGGCGGCCGGCGCGGCGAGGGACCCGGCGCGGGCACGCCGCGCTGGGACCCGGAGCAGTACGCCCGCTTCTCCGCTCCCCGCAGCCGCCCCTTCGGCGACCTCCTCGCCCGGGTCGGCGCGCAGGCACCCCGCCTCGTCCTCGACGTCGGCTGCGGTTCCGGCGAGCTGACCCGCTCGCTGGCGCTGCGCTGGCCCGGCGCGCGGGTGCGCGGCCTCGACGCCTCCCCGGAGATGGTGGCGGCCGCGACGGCCGGCGCCGACGCCGGTGCCGGCGTGGAGTTCTCCCTCGGGCGCGCGGAGGACGTCGACGCGAGCGGCGTCGACGTCGTCGTCAGCAACGCCGTCCTGCAGTGGGTCCCCGGGCACCTTGACCTGCTGCGGCGCTGGGCGGCGCAGCTGCCACCGGGCGGCTGGCTGGCCTTCCAGGTGCCGAGCAACTTCGAGGCCCCCTCCCACCGGCTCATGCGCGAGCTGGCCTCCTCCCCGCCGTGGCGGCACCGCCTGGCCGGGGTCCTGCGCGGGGCGGAGTCCGTCGCCGCGCCGGGCGAGTACCTGGACCTGCTGCGCGGTGCGGGGCTGGAGGCGGACGTCTGGCAGACCGAGTACCAGCACGTCCTGACCGGCCCGGACCCGGTGCTGGAGTGGGTGCGGGGCACCGCGCTGCGCCCGGTGCTGCGAGCGCTGGACGCGCCGGCCGCCGCCGAGTTCGAGCGCGAGTACGGCGCGCTGCTGCGCGAGGCCTACCCCGCCCGCCCCTGGGGCACGCCGCTGCCGTTCCTGCGCACGTTCGCGGTCTCGCGCAGGCCCTGATCGCGCAGGCCCTGATCGCGCAGGCCCTGATCGCGCGCGCCGGCCTCCGCGGGCGTGCGCAGCAGCTCCAGCAGGTGCGGGGCGGGGGAACCGGCGCGCTCGCGGGCACCGGTGACCACGGAGACCACCCAGGCCGGTGCGTCCGCGGGCATGGCCACGACGCCCAGGCCCGCGGCCTGCGGCTTGGCGGCGACGTGGCGGGGCACGATCGCCGCGCCCAGCCCGCGGCCGACCAGGTCGAGCAGGGTGTGCACGTCGCCGACGGTGAACCGCACCCGGCGGTGGACGCCGCGCGCGGCGCAGGCGCCGTCGCCCAGCGTGCGGACCGCCCACGAGGGGTGCAGGTCGATGAACGCGGCGTCGGCGAGGTCGGCCCAGGCCACCTCGGCGCGGGCGGCCAGCGCCGAGGCCGGCGGGGCGAGCAGCACGAGGGGCTCGCGCCCCAGCTCGGTGGCCGTCACGGCGCCCAGGTGCTCGGTGGTGGCGACGAGGGCGACGTCGAGCTCGCCGTCGCGCACCTGCGTGAGCAGGTCGTGCGAGCCGGCCTGCGCGAAGGAGATCTCGACCTGCGGGAAGCGGCGGTGGAAGCGCTCCAGCAGGGCGGAGACGTCGACCAGCCCCAGGCACTGCTCGGCGCCGACGCGCAGGGTCCCCGACAGCGCGCGGGTGGCCTGGACGACGGCGTCCCGCGCGGCGGTGGCCAGCTCGAGCATCGAGCGGGCGTGCGGCAGCAGCGCCAGCCCGGCGTCGGTCGGCTCCACCCGCCGCGAGGTGCGCCGGAACAGGGTGGTGCCCAGCTCGTCCTCCAGGGTGCGGATCGCCGCCGACAACCCCGACTGCGAGACCCCGGTGAGGGCGGCGGCGCGGGTGAACTGCCGCTCGTCGGCGAGGGCGACGAGGTACTCCATCTGGCGCAGGTCCACCTGCGCACCGTATCCAGAAGCGCAGCTGCTGGATCGCAGAAGGAACGATCGTTGGACTCCTGGATGCGGCGTTCGTAGGGTCGCCGCCATGGAGCAACGAAGCCTCGGAACCCGCACGGTCTCCGCGATCGGCCTCGGCGGCATGCCGATGTCGATCGAGGGCCGCCCCGACCGCGAGCGCAGCCTCGCCACGATCCACGCCGCGCTGGACGCGGGGATCACGCTCGTCGACACCGCCGACGCCTACCACCGCGACGCCGGCGAGGTCGGCCACAACGAGGAGCTCATCGCCGAGGCCCTGCGCGGCTGGGGCGGCGACTCCTCCCAGGTCGTCGTCGCCACCAAGGGCGGCAGCCTGCGCCCCGGCGACGGGACGTGGTACCAGGACGGCCGCCCCGAGCACCTGAAGGAGGCCGCGAAGGCCTCGGCGAAGCGGCTGGGCGTGGAGGCCATCGGCCTGTACCAGTTCCACCGCCCCGACCCCAACGTCCCCTACGCGGAGTCCGTGGGGGCGATCGCCGAACTGCTGGACGAGGGCGTCATCCAGATGGCCGGGATCTCCAACGCCGACGTCGCGCAGATCGACGAGGCCAACGAGGTCCTCGGCGGCCGGCTGGTCTCCGTGCAGAACCAGTTCTCCCCCGCCTTCCGCTCCAGCCTCGGCGAGCTGGAGCACTGCGCGCGGCTCGGCATCGCGTTCCTGCCGTGGAGCCCGCTGGGCGGCATCAAGGGCGCCGGCGGGCTCGGCGAGGAGCACACCGCGTTCCAGCAGATCGCCGACGCCCGCGGCGTGAGTCCCCAGCAGGTCGCGCTGGCGTGGGAACTGGCCCTCGCGCCGGTGGTCATCCCCATCCCCGGCTCCTCGCGCCCGCAGAGCATCACCGACTCCGCCCGCGCCGCCGAGCTGACGCTCAGCGCGGACGAGGTCGCGAAGCTGTCGGAGGCGTGAGCGTGCGCACCGTCCCCCTGGGCACCACCGGCCTGCAGGTGCCGAACGTCGTCCTCGGCCTCATGCGCATCGTCGACATGTCCGACGAGGAGGTCCGCACCCTGTGGACCACCGCCCGCGAGGCCGGCATCACCTTCGTCGACCACGCCGACGTCTACGGCCAGGGCCTGCACCGCTGCGAGCGGCGCTGGGCCGAGGCGGTGCCGCTGAGCCCCTCCGAGCGCGACGCGGTCACGATCCAGACCAAGTGCGGCATCGTGCCCGACGGTCCGTACTTCGACTTCTCCTACGAGCACGTCGTGGCGTCGGTGAACGCCTCGCTGGAGGCGCTGCGCACCGACCGCATCGACGTCCTGCTGCTGCACCGCCCCGACGCCCTCGTCGAACCCGACGAGGTGGCGCGCGCCTTCGACGAGCTGCACGAGGCCGGCAAGGTCCGCGCCTTCGGGGTCTCCAACCACACCCCCGGCCAGATCGAGCTGCTCAAGCGCTCGGTGCGCCAGCCGCTGGTGGCCAACCAGCTGCAGCTGTCGATCACCCACGCCCCGCTGGTGGCGCAGGGGGTGGCCGCGAACATGCAGGGCCTGGAGCAGTCGGTCTCCCGCGACGCCGGCCTGCTGGACTACTGCCGCCTCAACGACATCACCGTGCAGGCGTGGTCGCCGTTCCAGGCCGGGTTCTTCGACGGGGTGTTCCTCGACGACCCGCGCTACCCGGAGCTCAACGCCGTCCTGGACCGGCTGGCCGGGCAGTACGACGTGCCGAAGCTGGCGGTCGCCACCGCGTGGATCACCCGCCACCCGGCGAACATGCAGGTCGTGCTGGGCACCACGAACCCCGGGCGGGTCGCCGCCGCGGCGCAGGGCTCAGACCTGCCGCTGACGCGCGCGGAGTGGTACGAGCTGTTCCGCGCCGCGGGGTACACCGTCCCCTGACCCCCTCCCCCGGTCCCGCGCCCGGGGGCCCGGGGGCCCGGGGGTCAGCCGTCGCCGGCCAGCTGCTCGAGCAACCGCTCCAGCGCGGGCACCTGGCCGGCGACGAGCTTGACGCGCGCCTGCTCGGGCGCGAACCACGCCGCCCGGTCGATCTCCGGGAACTCCTGCAACCGGCCCGAGCGCGGCGGCCACTCCAGCGCGAAGGTGCCGCCGCGCACCGCGGTGACGTCCAGGTCCCCCTCGGCGGCCCAGACGGTGACGACCTTCCCGCCGGACTGGCGGAACTCCCCCAGCGGCGTGAGCTCCGCGACCGGCACCGGGTGGCCCAGCTCCTCGGCGAACTCGCGCAGCGCGGTGGCGAGCAGGTCCTCGCCCTCCTCGGGCTCCCCCTTGGGGATCGACCAGGCGCGCTCGTCCCTGCGGGCCCAGAACGGCCCGCCCATGTGCCCGAGCAGCACCTCGCGGCCGCCGCCGGCGCCGCGCCGGTGCAGCAGGACGCCCGCGCTGCGCCGCACCACCACGACGGCAGTCTGCCGCAACCGCACCGGCCCCGCGGCCGCCTCACGCCCGGCGGGCCGCCACCCGCCGCTCGACGAGGCCGAGGACGACGTCGGACAGCTTGCCGAGCAGGGCCAGCAGGACGATGGCCAGCAGGACCTCGTCGGTGCGCCCGGTGTTCTGCCCGTTCGTCATCTGGTACCCCAGCCCGATCGCGCTGGAGATGAGTTCCGCCGCGACGAGGAACAGCCAGCTCTGCGCCAGCCCCAGGCGCAGGCCGGACAGCAGCGAGGGCGCCGTCGCGGGCAGCAGCACCTCGCCGAACAACCGGACGCCGCGCCGGCCGTAGGCGCGGCCGACCTCCAGCAGCGCCGGGTCGACGTGCGCGAGCGCGCTCGAGACCGTCGTGTAGACGGGGAAGAACGCCCCGATCGCGACGAGCACGATCTTCGGCGTCTCGCCGATCCCGATCCACAACCCCAGCAGCGGCACCCACGCCAGCGAGGGGACGGAGCGCAGCGCACCCAGCGTGGGCGAGAGCAGGTCGTCCACCCAGCGCGACAACCCGGTGAGACCACCGAGCACGATGCCCGCGACCGCTCCGCAGGCGAACCCGACGAGCACCCGCTGCACGCTGATGGCGATGTTGTGCTGCAGCGTCCCGGTGCCCCACAACCGCCGGGCCGCCGCCAGCACGTCCGGCGGCGGGGGCAGCTGGTTGGCGCTGAAGAGCCCGAGCGTCGACGACAGCTGCCAGGCCACCAGGAGCAGGACCGGCAGCACGAGACCCAGCAGCCAGCGCCCGGCCGGCCGGCTGCGCCCACCCGTCACGACGCGGTGCTCGACGCGGTGCTCGACGCGCCGGCCGACGCGCTCGCCTGCTCGGCGAACCGCGGCTCCAGCAGGCCCTCGAGCGCGCTCGAGGCGGCGTCCTCGGAGGGGACCGCCGCGGCGGCGGCCATGAGCGGGACGATCCCGGTGAGGACCGTGCGCTGCGCCTCGCCCGGCACCGGGTCGATGTCGAGCCCGGTGCGCTCCAGGACGCGGGCGGCGACCTCGGGCGTCAGCTGCGCCTGCTCGGCGTACAGGGCCGCGAACTCCTCCGCGTTGCCGATCGCCCAGGCGCGCGCCTGCTCGTAGGCGTCGACGACCTGCTGCACGAGGTCCGGCGACTCCTCGACGAACTGCTCGCGGGCGTTGAGCACGCCGTAGGTGTTGAAGTCCACGTTGCGGTACAGCAGCTTCGAGCCGGCCTGCAGCTCGCTGGTGGCCATGTTCGGGTCCAGCCCGGCCCAGGCGTCGACGTCACCGCGCTCCAGCGCGGCGCGCCCGTCGGCGTGCTGGAGGTTGGTGATCTCCACGTCCGTCGGGGCGAGACCGGCGACCTCGAGGGCCTGCAGCAGGAAGAAGTACGGGTCCGTGCCGGTCGTGGCGGCGATCCGCTTGCCGCGCAACGCGGCCACGTCGGCGACGGCGGAACCCTGCGCGACCACGAGGGCCGTCCACTCCGGCTGCGAGTAGACGTCCACCGTCTTCACCGCCAGGCCGTTGGCGCGGGCCTGCAGCACCGCGGAACCGGCCGTGCTGGCCAGGTCCAGGTTGTCGTTGCGCAGGAACTCGTTCGCCTTGTTGGACCCCGCGCTCTGCTCCCACTGCACGCTCAGGCCCGCGTCCTCCAGGATCTTCCGCTGGCGCACCACCAGGCTCAGCGGGTTGTAGAAGGCGTAGTCCAGGCGCACCCGGTCGCCGCCGGAGGCGCCGGAGGAGGACCCGCCGCTCGCGACGGCGCTGCCGCCGGCGGACTCGCCCTGCACGCACCCGGCGGCGGTCAGGGCGAAACCCCCGGCGAACAGGCCGAGCAGGCTGCGGCGGGCGAGGACGGTCGACGGTGCGGACATGGTTCTCCTCGGGAGCGGGGTGGAGCGGGGGGTGGAGCGGGAGGGAGGGCGGGGCCTCAGGAGGGCGTGCGGGTGGTGCGGGGGACGCCGAGCAGTTCCAGCAGCTCGACGCGCAGCGCGGCGAGCTGGGCGTCGGCGCGGTCGCGCGGTCGCGGTGCGTCCACCCGCAGGTCGCGCACGACCTGCGCGCCCCGGTCGCCGTCGGCGGCCAGGACGAGCACCCGGTCGGCCAGGTGCAGGGCCTCGTCGACGTCGTGGGTGACCAGCAGCACCGTGGTGCCGGAGTCGCGCTGGACGCCGTCGAGCAGGTCCTGCATGCGCAGCCGCGTCAGCGCGTCCAGCGCGGCGAACGGCTCGTCGAGCAGCAGGACGCCGGGGCGGCGCACCAGGGCGCGGGCCAGCGCGGCCCGCTGGGCCATGCCGCCGGAGACGCGGCGCGGGCGGTGCCCGGCGAAGTCGGCCAGCCCCACGGTCTCCAGGCGGTGCAGGACGGCGTCGCGGCCCTGCGCGCGGGGGGTGCCCAGGGGCAGCCCCAGCGCGACGTTGCCGGCGAGGTCGCGCCACGGCAGCAACCGGGGTTCCTGGAACACGACGGCGGTGCGCCGGCCGGGCCCGCGCACGGATTCACCCCCCACGGACACCGTTCCGCTCGTGGGCCGGTCCAGTCCCGCGACCAGGCGCAGCAGCGTCGACTTGCCGCTGCCGGAGGCGCCGAGCAGCGCGACCGTGCTGCCGGCGTCGATGCGCAGGTCCAGGTCCTGCAGGACGCGGTGGCCGCCGAAGGTGCGTTCCACCTGGCGGAGTTCGACGTCGAGCGCGTCGACGAGTTCTGCGGACGGTGCGGCCGGCAACTGCTCCTCCATCGGTCCTGGCGTGAGCACCACGGACGGGTTCCGGCCAGGGAACCCGAAGAGGTTGCTGCGGCGTCGTCGAGCCAGGTCTCTCGGCCGCTCTTGATGGTCGGCACATCAAATGCTCAACCGGCCGCCGCTGTCAAACCGGCGTCCCCCGGACGGGGGCGGGACCGGCGGTCAGCGGCCCGGTGCGGCGACCGGCTCGCCCGCGTCGTCGAGCTCCAGCACCCCGCCGACGGGCAGCTGCACCGCTCCCCCGACGCCCAGCCGGCGCGCCTCGGCGACGAAGCGGCGCCCGGGTTCGACGAACCGGTCGCCCATCGTGCGGCTCAGCGCCACCGGGTGCAGGGTCCCCCAGTGCACCGGGACGCTGACCGCGGGCCGCACCCGGGCGACGAGCGCGGCGGCCTGGCGGGGGTCCAGGTGGTGCGGGCCCAGGGTGTGGCCCCAGCCGCCGACGGGCACGAGCGCGACGTCGGGCGCCCGGCCCGCCACGTCGAGCACCGCCGCCCAGCGGTCGAACTCGCCGGTGTCGCCGACGGCCCACAGCAGCAGGTCCTCCCCGCCGGCGGCCGCCGGGCGGGCGGGGAAGGCGCCCGGGACGCGGACGAGGTGCTGCACGGCGAGCGCGTCGGCCGGGGCGCTCTCGGCCCAGCCCGCGGTGCGGTGCCCGGCGTGGTGGGCGGGCAGCGCGCTGACCTGCACCTGCACCTGCCCCGCGGCGGCGTGCAGCGCCAGCGTCCGGGTCGCGCCCACCGCCACCTCGACCACCCGGCTGCCGCCGCGCAGCCGCCCGGCCAGCCACAGCGCCGAGCGCGGCGGTGCCACCACGAGGTCCGGGCGCGAGCTGCGCAGCGACGGCAGGTCGCAGTGGTCGTGGTGCAGGTGGGAGACGAGGGCCAGGTGCGCCCCGGCCGCGTCGGTCGCCGCCGGGACGGGCGGTCGGCGGCGCAGGTGCGCGAGCCCGCGGCGCAGCACCGGGTCGGTGAGCACGCGCACCTCGCCCGCAGCCGTGGTGACGTCGACGGTGGCGCTGGAGTGGCCCAGCCAGCGCACCCGCGCGCTCACGAGAGCACCTCCCGGCCGCCGCCCGCACCGCTGCCCGCACCGCTGCCCGCACCGCTGCCCGCACCGCCGACCGCACCGCCGACCGCACCGGGCAGCGCACCCGCGGCCTCCGCCCGGGCGCGGCGCAGCCAGCGCTGCAGCTGCTCGTGCACCGCCACGGCCCCCACCAGCGGTGCCTCCCCCGGCACGCTGCGGTCGCGCAGGTCCTCGTCGACCGGCCACTCCGCGGGGTGCACGAGCACCGCCTCCGTCTGCCAGCCGCCGAGCCCGCCGTGCGAGCCGACCTGCTCCTCGAAGGCGTGCACCTCCCCGGTGACCGGGTCGACCGCGGAGTGCACGAAGAGGGCCGGCGCGGTGCGGAAGCGCATCAGCCGCAGCAGCTCCCCGGCGGCGCGGGGGCCGACGCAGGCCAGCGGATCGGCCCCGGTGACCCGGCCGGTGACGAGGTCGTGCTCGCCGTCGGGGCCCAGCGCCAGCACGGTGCCGTCGCGGCGGCCGACGACGAAGCCGATGCCGCGGGTGCCCAGCAGGCCCGGCACCAGCGCCGGCCAGCGCCGGTCGACCGCGTCGAGGTCGAGGCGGCCGCCGGGGGCGTCGGGCACCGACAGCAGCGCGGTGCAGCCGGCGGTCGAGACGACGACGGCGTCCTCGCCGGGCACCGGCTCGTCCTCGGGCTCGTGCCCGGAGCTGGCGCGCTCGGCCTTGGTGTGCGTGCCGAACTCGCGCACGAGGACGTCCACGCGCCCGCGCACCTCGCTGCCGGCGGCCGTCGTCACCGTCGGGGTGCCCGGGCTCTGCACCTGCAGCAGGTCGGCGACGAGGTCGCGCAGGTGCCGGCCGCACACCTGCTCGAACGTGGCGCCCTGCGCCTGCCCGTGGTCGGAGACGAGCACGACGCGGTAGTCGCGCGGGGAGACCGCTGCCACGTCGGCCAGGGTCTGCAGGACGCGGTCGATGCCGGCGAGGGCGTCCAGGGACTCCGGGCGCGCCACCCCGGCGTGGTGGGCGACCTCGTCGTAGTCGAGGAAGTCCACGAACACCACCTCCCGCCCCGCCGAGAGCTCCTCGGCCACCAGGGCGACGTTGAGGTCGCGCAGCAGGGCGTTGGTCACCGCGCGCAGCAGCACGTACCAGCCGCGCCGCGGGATGCGCGGCTCCACCCGCCGCACCCGCTGGTGCCAGCCCTGGTACAGCTCCTTGACGATCTCGCCCAGGGTCAGCAGCAGGCTGCGCAGCAGCACGAACGGGCGGGCCACGTAGCGCAGGTACGGGCGCCCGGAGCCGCCCGCGCGGGAGGTCGAGACGACGAGGTGGGCGTGCCCGGCCTCCCCGGAGAAGACGTTGCCGATGCTCGCGCCGTCGCGCGCCAGCAGGCCGCTGCGGCCGGCGGCGTGCGCGGCGGCGCGCACGCGGGTCTCGATGACGGCGGCGTCGGCGGGCCGGTTGGAGACCAGCACCCGGCGCAGCTCCGGGTCCCACCAGCGGAAGGCGGGGACGTCCTCGGTGCTGCCGTGCAGGAACCCCGCCTGGCTGGCGGGGGTCGTCGACGGCAGCTGCGCGCGCCAGCCCTCGGCCTGGTGGGTGCCCTCCCGCAGCCAGCGGGCGATCGTGGTGAGGGTGCCCGAGTGCAGGCCGAACTGCAGCAGCGGCATCGACAGCCCGTCGATCTGCACCACGAGCAGCCCGGGCGGGCCGCCGGCCGGGTGCGTGCGCCGGTGCAGCAGCTCGCGCACCACCCAGCGGCTGTCGTTGGAGCCGACGAGCCAGCGGGCCACGACGCCCACCAGCCCGGTCCACAGGTACACCTGCCACAGCGCATTCAGCGAGCTCAGGTCCAGCCCCGGCACCGCCGTCAGCGCGGTGTGCAGCAGCAGCAGCTGCACCGCCACGCCCAGCAGGACCGTCACCAGCGGGCCGAGCACCGCCACCAGCGGGCCCAGCAGCGGCCGGAGCACGAGGTCGCCCACGGCGAGCACGGCCGCGGACGCCAGCAGCCAGAACGGCGAGTCCACCCGCACCCCGGTGACGAGGTGGGCGCTGATCCACAGCGCGGCCGCCGTCGGCACCAGCGACCACAGCAGGTCGCGCAGGTCGCGCGCCGTGAGGGCGAACCAGCTGCGCACCGCCGTCAGAACCCCAGGCGCTGCAGCTGCTTCGGGTCGCGCTGCCAGTCCTTGGCCACCTTCACCCGCAGGTCCAGGTGCACGCGGGTGCCCAGCAGCGCCTCGATCGAGCGCCGGGCCCGGGTGCCCACGTCCTTCAGGCGCGAGCCGCCCTTGCCGATGACGATGCCCTTCTGCGACTCCCGCTCCACGTAGAGCCACACGAACACCTGCAGGACGCCGTTCTCGCCCTCGGTCATCTCCTCGACGACCACGGCCAGCGAGTGCGGCAGCTCGTCGCGCACGCCCTCCAGCGCGGCCTCGCGCACCAGCTCGGCGACCATGACGGTCTCCGGCTCGTCGGTCAGCTCGCCGTCGGGGTACAGCCGCGGCCCCTCGGGCAGGTGCGAGAGCAGCACGTCGGCGACGACGTCGACCTGCTCGCCGGTCACGGCCGAGGCGGGGACGACGTCGGCGAACCCGCCGAGCAGCTCCTCGCCGAGCGCGCTGACCGCGAGCAGCTGCTCGGCCACCTGCTGCCTGGACGCCTTGTCGGTCTTGGTGACGAGGGCGACCTTCGTCGAGCGGGGGACGGCCGCCAGCGCCTGCGCGATGAAGCGGTCGCCGGGGCCGATCCTCTCGTCGGCGGGGATGCACAGCGCCACGACGTCGACCTCGGCGAGGGTCTCGTGGACGAGGTCGTTGAGCCGCTGGCCCAGCAGGGTGCGCGGGCGGTGCAGGCCGGGGGTGTCCACGAGCACCAGCTGGGCGTCGGGGCGGTGCACGATGCCGCGCACGGTGTGCCGGGTGGTCTGCGGCCGCGAGCTGGTGATGGCGACCTTCTGCCCGACCAGGGCGTTGGTCAGCGTGGACTTGCCGGCGTTGGGCCGCCCGACCATGCAGGCGAAGCCGGAGCGGTGCGCGGGCCGCGGGGGCCCGTCCGTGGGCGGTTCAGTCATGGCGGGGGCCTCCGGCGCGGTCGTCGACGAGTTCGGGTTCGGGCAGCTGCGCGTCGTCGGCGTCGGGCGCGTCGCGGCCGTCCTCGGCCAGGCGGTGCACGAGGAGGGTCTGGACCTGGTTGCGGCGGCCACCGCGGCGGTCGGCCTCCAGCCGCAGGCCGTGCACCTCGGCGACGGCACCCGGCACGAGGACCTCCCCCAGCGCCTTGGCCAGCAGCCCGCCGACGGTGTCGACCTCCTCGTCGTCGATCTCGAAGCCGAACAGCTCGCCGAGGTCGTCGACACCCAGGCGCGTGGGGACCCGGAAGCCGCCGTCCTCCAGGTGCTCGACCTCGGGGGCGGCGCGGTCGTGCTCGTCGGCGATCTCGCCGACGATCTCCTCGATGGCGTCCTCGATGGTCACCAGGCCGGCGGTGCCGCCGTACTCGTCGACGACGATCGCCACGTGCGTGGTGTCGCGCTGCATCCGCCGCAGCAGGTCGTCCACGGGCAGGCTGTCGGGCACGAAGACGGCGGGACGGGCCACGTGCTCGACGACCTCGTCGCGGGCGGCGACCGGGTCGGCGTGGAAGCGGCGGGCGATGTCCTTGAGGTAGACGATGCCGAGGACCTCGTCGGCGTCCTCGCCCACGACGGGGACCCGCGAGAAGCCCGAGCGCAGCAGCAGCGCCTCGACCTCGTGCAGACCGGTGCCCCGGCGGACGGAGACGACGTCGGTGCGCGGCACCATCACCTCGCGCACCATCGTGTCGCCGAGCTCGAAGACCGAGTGGATCATCCGCTGCTCGCCGGCCTCGATGACCTCCGTCTCCCCGGCCAGCTCCACGATCTCGCGCAGCTCGGCCTCGGAGCCGAACGGGCCGTGGGCCAGCCCGCGCCCGGGGGTGACGGCGTTGCCGACGGCCACCAGCGCGCGCGCCAGCGGGCCCATGAGGGTGGCGACCGGCCCGAGGACGGGCGCGGCCAGCAGGCCGACGGTCTCGGCGTGCAGGCGGCCCAGCGTCCTCGGGCCGACGCCGACGAGGACGAAGTCGAGCGCGGACATGCCCAGGCCGGCCAGCAGCAGCACCAGCCACCAGGAGTCCACCCAGCTGGCGACGACCACGGTCACGCAGACCGCCGCCAGCGTCTCGAAGACCACGCGCAGCAGCGTGCAGACGGTCAGGACGGGCGCGGCCGACTCCAGCACGCGGGTCAGCGCCGCGGCACCGCGGCGGCCGTCGGCCTCCAGGTCGCGGGCGCGGCGGCGCGAGGTGCCGGCGATCGCTGACTCGGCCGCGGCCACCAGGCCGGCGGCGACGACGAGGACGAGCGCCAGCAGCAGCAGCGGGACGGCGGGGGCTCCCACGTCAGTCCGCCGACGGCAGCGCGCGGTGCCCGACGGTGGGCGTCGGGTCGCCCGGGCGGCCGATGCGCGCCAGGAAGCCGAGCACCAGCCGGCGCTGCAGGGTGAACATCTCGCGCTCCTCGTCGGGCTCGGCGTGGTCGTAGCCGAGCAGGTGGAGGATGCCGTGCGTCACCAGCAGCAGCACCTCGTCGGCCGTGGCGTGGCCCGACGCCTTCGCCTGCTCCGCGGCGACCTGCGGGCACACCACGACGTCGCCGAGCAGGCCCGGCTCGGAGGTGTGCCCCTCGCGGCCCGGGCGCAGCTGGTCCATGGGGAAGGACATGACGTCGGTGGCGCCCGGCTCGTCCATCCACTGCACGTGCAGGCGCTCCATCGCGTCGGGGTCGACCATGAGGACCGACAGCTCCGCGAGGGGGTGCACCCGCATCTCGTCCAGCACGTGGCGGGCCAGCGCGGCCACCTCCACCGTGTCGACCCCGCGCCCGGCGGCGAAGGAGCTCTCGTCGACGACGTCGATGCTCACCGCTCCACCCGCCCGCTCACCGGTTGCGGCGCTGCGGGCGCTGGTCGCGCTGCTCGCGCGGCCGGGCGTCCTCCCAGCGGCCGTAGGCGTCGACGATCTCCGAGACGAGGCGGTGGCGCACCACGTCGGTGGAGGTCAGCCGCGAGAAGTGCACGTCCTCGATGCCCTCGAGGATGTCCTGCACGACGCGCAGGCCCGACTCCGTGCCGCTGGGCAGGTCGACCTGGGTGACGTCGCCGGTCACGACGACCTTGGAGCCGAAGCCCAGGCGGGTGAGGAACATCTTCATCTGCTCCGGCGAGGTGTTCTGCGCCTCGTCGAGGATGATGAACGCGTCGTTGAGCGTGCGCCCGCGCATGTACGCCAGCGGCGCGACCTCGATGGTCCCGGCGGTCATCAGCCGCGGGATCGACTCGGGGTCGAGCATGTCGTGCAGCGCGTCGTACAGCGGCCGCAGGTACGGGTCGATCTTGTCGGTGAGGGTGCCCGGCAGGAAGCCCAGGCGCTCGCCGGCCTCGACGGCCGGGCGGGTCAGCACGATGCGGTTGACCTGCTTGGCCTGCAGCGCCTGCACGGCCTTGGCCATCGCCAGGTACGTCTTGCCGGTGCCGGCCGGGCCGATGCCGAAGACGACGGTGTGCTCGTCGATGGCGTCGACGTAGCGCTTCTGGTTGACCGTCTTGGGCCGGATCGTGCGCCCGCGGCTGGAGAGGATGTTGAGCGTCAGCACGTCGGCCGGGCGGTCGTCGCCGGTGCCGGCGGCCTGGGCGCGCAGCATCGCCACGGAGCGCTCGACGGCGTCGGGCGACAGCGGCTGGCCGGCGCGCAGCACGGCGGTCATCTGGTCGACGAGGCGCTCGACGAGGGCGACCTCGCCGACGGAGCCGGTGACGGTGATCTCGTTGCCGCGCACGAGCACGTCGGCGCGCTTGAAGGAGCGCTCCAGCACGCGCAGCAGCTCGTCGCGGGTGCCGAGCAGGGAGACCATGGGCACCTCGGGCGGCACCACGATGACGTGGCGGGCCGTCGCCGCCGGTTCGGGTCCCCCGCTGCCGGGAGTCGTGGGGGTGGGGTCGGTGCTGGCCATGGGCGCCCCGAGGGGCCGTTCGCCTCCGTGCTGAGTTCGGGCGGGACGTGTCGCGCCACGATCGTATCCGCCGACGCCGACACCGGCCCCTCCGTCCGCCGCGAGGGCGACGGCCGCATCGGCCAGACTGCGCCCGTGGGCGAGGGCACGGGCGGGGACGAGGACGGCGGCGTGCGCCCGCGCACCCTGGTGCTCGGCGCGGGCGGCCGCGGCGTGGAGGTGCCCTGGGACGCGCCGGTGGCCGGCGCCGACGACGCGGGGCTGGCGCGCGGCGACGGCTGCTTCGAGACGCTGCTCGCCCACGGCGGCCCCCCGGCGCGCGCGGTGCGCCTGGCCGCGCACCTGGACCGCCTGGAGGGCTCGGCGCGGGCCCTGGAGCTGCCGGCCGGAGCCCCCGCCCGCGCCGACTGGCAGCGCGCCACGGGGACGCTGCTCGCGGGGCTGCCGGCCGGGGCCCAGGCCGTGCTGCGGCTGACGCTGACCCGCGGCAGCGGCGGACCGCCGCTGGCGCTGGCCACCCTGCGCCCGGTGCCCGCGGCCCTGCTCGCGGCCCGCCGGGACGGCGTGCGCGCGGTGGTGCTGGCGCGCGGCACCGCGACGACCCCGCACGCGCCCTGGCTGCTGGGCACCGTCAAGGCGCTGTCGTACGCGGTGCACACCGCGGCGCTGCGCGAGGCGGCGCGGCGCGGCGCCGACGACGCGCTCTTCGCCGACGCCGACGGCTGCCTGCTGGAGGCGCCCACCGCGACGCTGGCCTGGCTGGCGGACGGCCGGCTGCACACCCCGCCCACCGGGGGCACCGGGGTGCTGCCCGGCACCACCTGGGAGGCCGTCGCCGCGGGCGCGGGGCTGCCGAGCGCGCGCACGCGGCTGCCGGCGGACGCGCTGCCCGGCGTGGACGGGGCCTGGCTGCTCTCCAGCGTGCGCGGTGCGGTGGAGGTGCTCGCCGTCGACGGGCGCCCGCTGCGCCGCGCTCCCGGGCTCACCGCACGCCTGCAGGCGCTCGCCCTGGACCTGCCGCCGTCCTGACACCGATCGGCGGGTCAGGTGCTGAGGGGTTCGCTCGTGAGGGCGGCCAGCGGGGCGCGCAGCTTCAGCAGAACCTCGGCGACCTCGGCGTCGGGGTCGGAGTCGAGCACGACCGCGCCGCCGGCGCCGACGCGCCACTGGCCGCCGGCCCCGTCCCCACCGCCCTCGCCGGCCGCGCCCGGCACGAGGACCGCGGTGCGGATGACGACGGCGAGGTCGGCGGCACCGGTGGTCGACAGCCAGCCGAGGGTGCCGGAGTAGACCCCGCGCGGGCGCTGCTCGAGCGCGTCGACGATCTCGGTGGTGCGCAGCTTGGGCGCCCCCGTCATCGACCCGGGCGGGAAGCAGCTGCGCAGGCAGTCGACGGCGCCGGCCTCCGGGCGCAGCCGGCCGCGCACGGTCGTCACCAGCTGGTGCACCGTGGGCAGCGTCTCGACGGCCATGAGGTCGGGCACCACCACCGTCCCCGGCGCGCACACCCGGCCCAGGTCGTGGCGCAGCAGGTCGACGACCATGAGGTTCTCCGCGCGCGTCTTGGGGTCCGAGCGCAGCGCGAGCGGGTCGCTCTCGAGGGCCGCCGTGCCCTTGATCGGCCGGGTCTCCACGTCGCCCGCGGTGCCCACGTGCAGGAACCGCTCCGGGGAGCTGCCCGCCACGACCGCGCCGCCCAGGCGCAGGAACGCCGCGTAGGGGGCGGGGTTGGAGCGGCGCAGCCGGCGGTAGGCGTCCAGGGGGTCGCCGACCGCGGCCACCCGCGCCTGCGTCGTCAGGCACACCTCGTAGCTCTCCCCCGCGCGCAGCTGCTCCTGCGCGGCCAGGACCTGCTCGCGGTAGCGCTGCGGCGGGGTGTCCAGGACGACGGGCACCGCCGGCGGTGCGGGCGGCGGGGGCGGTGGCGGCAGCCGCCGCAGCGAGCGGGCGGTCTCCCGCGACCACTCCCGCGCGGCCCGCTCCTGCGGCTCGCGGCCCGGGCCGTCCCGCTCGACGAGCGCGACGACCCAGGTGGCGTCCCGCTCGTGGTCCACGGCCACGAACCGGTCGCAGAACAGCCACGCCGCGGCGGGCAGGTCGTCGCGGCGCTCCGTGGGGTAGCCGCACTCCGCGCGCAGCTCGTAGCCGGCCCAGCCGACGAAGCCCCCGGCGAAGGCGAAGGGCAGCGCGTCGGCGCCCTCGACCCCGCTGCGCTCCAGCTCGGCGGCCAGCCGGTCCAGGACGCCGGGACCGGCGGGCAGCTCGCGGGCCAGGGGGCCGGTGCCGTCCCCGAGGAAGGAGAAGCGGCCCGAGCCCGCCCCGCGGGCGGCGCTGTCCAGCCAGAAGGCCGTGGTGGACGCGCCGAACAGGTGGGTGAACGCCGCCTCGGTGTCCACGGCCGGGCCGGTGCGCTCGGCGAGCACCCGGTAGCGCGGGAGGCGGTGGCGCGACGCCGGCCGCGCGCTCGCCACCCGCCCGCTCGCCGACGGGCCCGGCGCCGCGGGCCGCCCGGCCGCCGCGGGGAGCGGGCCGCCGCACCAGCGCACGAAGTCCTCCACGATCCGCGCCCCGCCCGTGCTGGCCACCGACTCCGGGTGGAACTGCACGCCCACCTGCGGGCGGGTGCGGTGGCGCAGCGCCATGAGGACCCCGTCGGCGGCCCACGCCAGCGGCTCCAGCTGCGCCGGCAGGGGTTCGGCCACCCGGAAGGAGTGGTAGCGCGTCGCGGCGAACCCCTGCGGCAGGCGCGCCAGCAGGGAGGTGCCGGTGTGCCGGACCCGGTCGACGTGCCCGTGCCGCGGCTGCGGGGCCGCCTCCACGACGGCGCCCGCGGCCAGGGCGATGCCCTGCATGCCCAGGCAGACCCCCAGCACGGGGACCTCGCTGCGGCGCAGCACGTCCGCGGACAGCGCGAAGTCGCGCGGGTTCGCCGGGTGCCCGGGACCCGGCGACAGGACGACCCCGGCGAAGCCGGCGAGGTCCAGCTCCCCCGGCGCGACGTCGTCGTCGCTCACCACGACCGGGTCGGTGCCGGTCGCGACGGCCAGCAGCTGCACGAGGTTGTGGGTGTAGGAGTCGTGGTTGTCCACGACGAGCCAGCGCACCGGGGCAGCCTGCCAGACCCCCGGACCGGCACCGGCCGGGGCGAGGACCGCCCGGCCGGGGGGGCGGCGGGGCGCTCAGTCGGGGACGACGGTCCGGTCGAGCGGTTCCAGGTCCGCCGGCTGGACGCTGACGCTGGGGAACTCGGCGAGCGGGCCGTGCTCGCTGCGGTCCCAGTCGGCGAAGGTCAGGCCGCTCTGCAGGTACACCACGAGCAGCCGGGCCAGGGCGACCAGGCCGTCGACGTGCGCGCGCTCGTGGCCGTGGCTGGAGTCCAGGCCGAAGCCCAGCAGCGCGTGGCGGGCCTCGATGCCGGCCTCCAGGGCGGGGGCGGCGTCGGAGCGGTAGTGCCGGTAGACGTCGCGGACGGCGGGGATGCCGTGCTCGCGGGCCAGCGCGTGCAGCCGCCGCGAGAGGTGGTAGTCGAAGGGGCCGGTCATGTCGAGCATGCCGATGCTGGCCAGCTCCTCGCGGGAGTTCTGCCCCTCGGCGACCACGGCGTTGTCGACGGCCACCAGCTCGGCCACGTCGGGGGCCAGGCCGTGGGTGGCGCCGAAGCCGACCTCCTCGCCGATGGTGACCAGGAACTGCGCGCTGACCTCCAGCGGCACGTCCGCGTCGCGCAGCGCCTTCAGCGCGGCCAGGCAGGCGGCCAGGCCCGCCTTGTCGTCGAGGTGGCGCGACTTCACGTAGCCGCCGCGGGTCAGCTGCGGCGCCGCGTCGAGGGCGACGAAGTCGCCGACCTCGACGCCCAGCTCGAGCACGTCGCGGGCGGACTCGACGGGTTCGTCGATGCGGATCTCGACGACCTCCCAGCCGACGCCCTGGGTGTCGATCTCGTCGCCGAAGGTGTGCCCGCTGCTCTTCAGCGGCAGGACGGTGCCGGTGTACACGCGGTCGAAGTCGTCGGTGAAGATCGTCACGTGCGCGCCCTCGGCGAAGCGCGCGCTGTGGCTGCCGACGGGCACGACCTCCAGGCGGCCGGTGTCCTTGATGCGCTTGACCATCAGCCCGATGGTGTCCGCGTGCACGACGACGGCGCGGCGCACCACGTCCGTGCGCCCGCGCAGCGTGGCCCGCAGGATGCCGCGGCGGGTCAGGTCGAACGGCAGGCCGAGCTCGGCGATGTGCGTCCCGACCGCCTGCATGACGGCGTCCGTGCGCCCGGACGGGCTGGGGATCCGCAGCAGCTCCATGAGGGTGGAGGTCAGGTACTCGACGTCGATGGGCAGGTCGCGGACGGTGGCCCCGGCGCTCGAGGCGGCGCTCGAGGCGGTGGGTCGGCTGGTGCTCACCCGGCCGATGCTCCCAGGTGCCCGCGGCCGGTGCGCACCTGGTGGACCCCGGGCCGGCGTGCCCCGCGCGGCGCGCGGTGCGAGGCTGGGGCAGGCGACGAGCCCGCGCGCCACCGCACGCTCCCGGGAGACCCAGCAGTGCAGTCCTCGCACGGGGCGGCGCGCCGAGCGCGTGCCGCCGCACGCCCCACCCCCTCCGCTCCCCCCTCCGGCAGCCCCGCCGGCAGCCCCGCCGGTCGGCGCGCACCGCTGCCGCTGCGCCGCGCCGCGCAGTTCGTCCTCGGCCTGGGCCTGTGCGCCACGGGCGTGTGGGCCTCGCTGCGGGCGGGTCTGGGCGTCTCCTCCTGGGACGTCCTGCACGCCGGGCTGGCCGCGCGCACCGGCGTGGGCTTCGGCGTCGTCGTGGCCGTCGTCGGCGTGGCCGTCCTCGGCGTCTCCTCGCTGCTGGGGGTGCGCCCCCGGGCGGGCACCTTCGTCAACGTGGCGCTCGTCGCGCTGCTGCTCGACGCGCTGCTGGCCACGAGCTGGCTCGACGGCCTGCCCGGGGCGCCGCCGGCGCTGCGGGCGGCGGTGCTGGCCGCGGCGGTCGTGCTCATCGGCACGGGCGGCGCCCTCTACGTCGGCGCGGGCTTCGGCGCCGGTCCGCGCGACAGCCTCATGGTGGCCTGCCACCTGCGCGGCTGGCCGATCGGCGCCTCCCGGGTGGTCATCGAGGTCGGCGTGGTGGTCGTCGGCTGGGTGCTCGGCGGTCCGGTCGGCGCCGGCACGGTCGTCGTGGCGTTCACGCTCGGGCCCGTCACCCAGCTGGCCTTCCGGCTGCTGCGCCAGGACCCGCAGGCCGGTCAGCGCCCGCGCCCGGCCCCCGCGCCCGACCCGGACCCCGGCGCCGCCGGCCGCGCCGACCGCGCCGCCTGAGCCGCCCCGGGCGCCGGGCCCGCACCGGCCCAGCGCATCGAGAACGCCGCCGCCAGGCCGTGGCGGGCGGGGGTGGCCAGCACGGCCCGCAGCACCCCGTCGCGGGCGGCGCGCACCACCGCCGGCACCGGCCGGCCGAGGCGCGTGTTGGCCCCCGCCTGCCACGCCGCCCGGTGGGCCGCGGCCAGGCGGCGGCGCTGGAAGGCCACCAGCTCGGGCACGTCGGCGAGCTCGCGGCCGTCGCCGGCGCGCAGCTCCCGCACGAGCAGCGGGGCCAGCTCGCGGGCGTCCAGCCAGCCCAGCGTCATGCCCTGGCCGCCGATGGGGCTGATCTCGTGCGCGGCGTCCCCGAGGACGACCCGGCGCCCGTGGACCATGCGCCCGGCGATCCGGCGGCGGACGGCGAACGCGCTGACCATCGAGTTCGAGCCGACGTCGAGCACCGCGCCGGTGCGCCGCGCCACGAGCTCGGCCAGCCGCTGCGCCTGCTCCTGCCCCGGTCCCTGCCCCGGTGACCGGGCCGACCCCTGCGCCGGCGCCCACCCGGTGTGCGCGACCCAGCGGCGCACCCCGCCGGGCAGCGGGAACGACTCCACGACGCCCTCGGGTTCGAGGTGGATCGCCGCGGTCCCGGCGTCGGCGCTCGTGTCGGCGAAGTCGCCCATGAGGTAGGTGTCCGGGTACGCCCGCACCCGGGCGGCGGTGCCGGCCGGCTCGCGGGCGCACCCGTGCGCGCCGCCGGCCTCGACGACGACCCGGGCGGTCCAGGTCTCCGCGCCCCCGCCGGCACCGGCCGGTGGGGTGGGCCGCACCAGGACGCGCACCGGCCCCGCACCCGCGTCGCGGACCTCGAGCACCTCCCGGCCCCGCCGCAGCGCGCCGGGGGCCAGCTGCGCGAGGCGCTGCTCCAGGACCGCCTCGGTGCGCTGCTGCGGCAGCGTCAGCACGAACGGGTTCTGCGGCCAGGCCCGCTCGAAGGTCAGGGAGCCCAGCAGGCGGCCGCGGCTGCGCGCCTGGCCGGTGTGCACCCGGGCACCGGCCGCCACCACCGCCTCGCGCACGTCCAGCTCCTCCAGCGCCTGCAGCGCGGGCGGGTGCAGGCCGATGGCCCGCGAGTGGGTGCTGGGCTCGGGCCGGCGCTCCAGGACCGCGACGTCGACGCCGTGCCGGGCCAGCAGCGCGCCGAGGAAGAGCCCCGTCGACCCGCCGCCGACGACGAGCACCTCGCAGGCCGGCACGTCAGCGCGGTCCGTCGCCGGCGGGCGCCTCGCCGGGGAGGGTCTCGCCGGGGAGGGCCTCGCCGGGGAGCCCGTCGTCGAGCAGCAGGTTGCGGGCCGGCCACGGCCGCTCGACGCGCCAGCCGGGTCCGGCCGCCGCCGCGAGCTCTGCGGGGGTGTAGCTGCGCCGGATCGAGGTCAGCCCGTCCTCGCGCACGAACGAGCCGGTCGCCAGCGGCAGGGTCCCCAGCGAGAACAGCCGGTACGCCCACGCGCCGCGGGCGATGTCGCTGTGCGCGACCCGGGCGCGGGCCAGCGCGCGCGAGTCGTCGAGCAGCGTGCGCAGGGCGTGCTCGTCGAGGTGGTGCAGGACGTGGTTGGAGACGACGATGTCGAAGCGGCGGCCCTCGGCCACGAGGTCGCTGCTGTGGGCGCAGCGGAAGGCCACCCCCGGCACCGGCGGCTGCCGCGCCGCCCAGGCGTGCGCCCGGGGGTCGGGGTCGATGCCGGTGACCTGCGCGCGGCGGCCGTCGCGGCGCGCCCAGCGGGCCAGCGCCCGCGCCAGGTCGCCGCCGCCGCAGCCGACGTCGAGGATCGTCGTGACGCGGTCGTCGCGCAGCAGCGGCCGCACGTGCCGGCGGTAGGCGAGCTGCCAACCGGCCACGACGGCGTTCACGGCGCGGAACTGCGCGTAGGTGCGCTCCAGCGCGGGCAGGTCGCAGTCCGGGTCGTCCATGAGCTCGACGGCGGTGCGGTCGCGCGCGCGCAGGTCGGGCAGGCTCACCGGGCGCCCAGCAGTTCCCGCCGCGGCCCCGCCGGGACGGGCACGGTCGCGTCCTCGCCCACGCTCTCGGGCGCGTTCCCGGGTGCGGTGCGCGCCACCGGGGAGCCGACCCGGGTGAACAGCCCCGACTCCACGGTCAGCCCCGGACCGAAGGCCATGGCGCACACCCGCTCCCCCGCCGCGGCCCGCGCCAGGACGTCGCGCAGGACGAACAGGACGGTGGCGCTGCTCATGTTGCCGAAGTCGCGCAGCACCTCGCGCGAGGGGCGCATCTGCTCGGCCGACAGCCCCAGCGCCGTCTCCACCTTGTCGAGGATGCTGCGCCCGCCCGGGTGGACGGCCCAGTGCTCGACCTCGTGGTGGGCGCTGCCGCGCAGCGCGGCGTCCCGGGCCAGCAGCGGGGCCAGCGCGGACTCGACGTGCTCGTCGATGATGTGCGGCACGTAGGAGCCGAGCACCATCTCGAAGCCGTTGTCGCCGATGCTCCACGCCATCGCGTCCTCGCCCACCGGCGTCAGGACGCTGGCGAAGTCGTCCAGCTGCAGCGCCGGCGCGGCGCCGAGGTCGCGGCCGGTGACCACCGCGGCGGCCGCGCCGTCGGCGAACAGCGAGGCCCCGACGACGGTGTCCTGGTCGTCGCGCACGCGCACGTGCAGCGTGCACAGCTCGGCCGCGGCGACGAGGACGACGGCGTCGGGGTCGGCGCGGCAGATCGCGTTCGCCTGCCGCAGCGCGGGGAAGGCGGCGTAGCAGCCCATGAAGCCCACGTGCGAGCGCTGCACGGACGGCTGCAGGCCGAGGGCGCGCACGATCCGGTAGTCCGGGCCGGGGGCGTGGAAGCCGGTGCAGGAGGCGGTGACGACGTGGGTGACGTCCCCGGCGCCGACCCCCTCGCACCCGGCGAGGGAGGCCGCCGCCGCCCGGACGAACAGCTCGTCGGCCTCCCGGGCGTAGACGGCGTTGCGCACACCGGTGCTGGGGTCGAGCAGCCGGCCGGTGGCGGGGTCGAAGAAGGCGGTCGCGCCGGCGCCGGCGCCGGGGGCCAGCTCGGGGAGCACGGTGTGGCGGCGCTCGATCCCGGAGGCGTTGAACGCGGCGGTCGCCAGCCGGGCCCCGAGCCGGCTCAGGCCGGGTTGGGCGGCGAAGAGGTCGCGCAGCTGCTGCTGGACGAGCGCGGTGGGTGGGACTGCGACCTCGATCGACCGAAGGGTGACTGCCATGGGCTCATCAGACGCCAGCCTCGCCCGCTCCACAACGCGAGGTACGGCCCGCACCCGGGCCGGTGGCGGGGCGACCGGCCCGCCGGCGCCCGCTCAGCCGCCCGTGCGGCGCGAGCGCTGGTAGTCCGTCCACGCCCGCGTGCAGGCCTCGCAGCGGCAGCCCAGGTTGCGGTAGCCGTTGGCCGAGCCGTGCCGCTGGTCACCGGGGTCCGCCCGGAAGGCGGCGGCCCGCTGCTGCGCCGACGGCCGCGCCGCCGCGACCCCGACGCCGAGCTCGGCCCGCCAGGTGCGGATCGTCGGGTGGCTGACCCCCAGCGCCCGGCCGGCCTCCTGCTGGCCGAGGTGAGCCGTGGCGCCCACGGCCTCCTGCCACGTGGCGTAGCCGGCGCGCCGGGCCACCTCGTCGCGGTCGTGGCGCGGCATCGCGGCTCCCCGGGGTGCTGGGACCGGGTCCCGCACCCGGCCGGGCACCATCGTGCACCGGCGGGTGCGGGCCCGGGCGCCCGGGCCCGCGGCCGTCAGCGGGCGGCGGCGCGCTCCAGGAAGGCGGCCAGCTCCTCGGGCGTCGGGTACGACGACTGCGCGCCCGGTCGGGTCGCGGCGAAGGCGCCGACGCCCACCGCGTACCGGGCGGCGTCGGCGAGGGTGTCCCCCGCCGCCAGCCGCAGGGCGGTCGCACCCGTGAAGGCGTCGCCGCAGCCGGTGGTGTCCACGGCCTCGACGGGCACCGCCGCCACGTGCACCGGCTCGGCGTCCCCGTCGTGCACGACGCAGCCCGCGCTGCCCCGGGTGACGATCGAGCGCCGCACGCCGTGCCCGCCGAGCTGGGCGGCCTCGTGCTCGTTGACGAGCAGGACGTCGGTGAGCGCCAGCAGCTCGTCGGGGACGGGACCGTACGGCGAGAGGTTCGTGACGACCACGGCACCGGCGGCGCGGGCGGCCCGGGCGGCGGCGAGCACGACCTCGGTGGACACCTCCAGGCACAGGCAGAGCACGGCCGCACCCGCGAGCACGTCCGCCGGCAGGTCCGCGGGGGCCAGCGTGCCGTTGGCCCCCGCGGAGATGACGATCGTGTTCTCCCCGGCGTCGTCGACGGTGATGACGGCGGTCCCGGTCGGCACGTCCGGCCGGGTGGCCACGCCGGAGACGTCGACGCCGGCGGCGGCGACCGAGGAGCGCAGCAGCGCCCCGTTGCCGTCGTCCCCGACGGCGCCGACCAGCGCGACGTCGCCGCCGAGCCGGCCGGCCGCCACGGCCTGGTTGGCGCTCTTGCCCCCGGGCAGGACGACGAGGTCCTCCCCGCGCAGGGTCTCCCCCGGGCGGGGGAAGCGCCGGGTGCGCACGACGAGGTCGGCGTTCAGCGACCCGACCACGACGACGCGCCCGCCGCCGCCGCGCTCCGGAGTGGTCTTGTCCGGCACGTGCTGCTCCGCTCCGTCGGGGACGATCCAGGGTGCGCCGCTCGGCGCAGGGACCACTGAACACTCCCCCGCCGCCGGGGTGGCCCGCGGGGTCCGCGGCCGCGCGGGGCACCGCCGGGCTGCGCGCGCGGCGCGGGCCTGGTGAGCTGCTCGCCGTGGTCCCTCGTGCGGCGGTGGTGTGGTGGGCGTGCGCGGACTGGTGGTACGCGCTCCGCTGGGAGCTGCGCAGCCTGCGGCGCCGCGCCTCGCCGCCCGGGGAGGGGGGCGGGGACGGGGACGACGGGCGGGGGGCGGTGCCCGTCCTGCTGATCCCCGGCGTCTACGAGTCCTGGCGCTTCCTGGAACCGCTCACCGAGGCGCTGCAGGCCGGCGGGCACCGCGTGCACGTCGTGGACGCCCTGGGCTTCAACGGCGGGGAGGTTCCCGAGGCGGCCCGGGCCGTCCGCCGCCACGTCGACGAGCAGGGCCTGGGCCTCGGGCGCCCGCTGGCGCTGGTCGGGCACAGCAAGGGCGGGCTGATCGGCAAGCAGCTGCTGGCCGACGACCCCGACGGCCGCTTCCGGCACCTCGTGGCGGTCAACACGCCGTTCTCGGGCTCGCCCCTGGCCCGCCTCGTGCCGCTGCGGGCGGTGCGCGCCTTCGCGCCCGGCGGGCAGGTGCTCCGGGAGCTGGCCGCGCGCGAGGACGTCAACCGGTCCATCACCTCCATCTCCAGCCGGGTCGACCCCAACGTCCCCGGTTCCAGCCGGCTGCCGGGTGCGCGCCACGTCACCATCGACACCGTCGGGCACTTCCGGGTGCTCGCCGACCCCCGGCTGCAGGCGGCCGTCCTGGACGCCCTCGCTGCGCTGCGCGCGCCCGGAGCACCCGGGCAGGTGTGAGCGGGCACCCGGCCGCGACCTCAGCCGACGGCGGTGCCCTCGAGCTCGACGAGCTGACCGGGGACCGCCAGCCGCACCACCCCGAGCAGCGTGGTGGCCGGCGCCACCCCGGCGGCGCTCAGCCGGGCGGCCAGCACGCCGTGGTGCTGGAGCAGCAGGTCGACGTCGGTGGTGAACACCCCGAGGCGCACGAGGTGCGCCAGGGACATCCCCGCCGCGTGCAGCACGGCCTCCAGGTTGTCCAGGCTCAGCGCCAGCTGCGCGGCCAGGTCCCCCTCGTGCTGCGGCCGGCCCTGCCCGTCCAGGGCGGTCTGCCCCGAGCAGTACAGCGTCCTGGTGTGCCCGGACACGAGCTCGCCCTGGTCGAAGCCCAGCTCCAGCGACCACCTCACGGGGTTGACCGCCGTCCGCTCCACCGTCATCTCGGCTCCCTCCGGTCCGCGGGGCCGCGGGTGCGGCCCCCGTCCCGGCAAGCCTGCCGCTGAACTGCGACACCTCCTGTCGTGCATCCGGCTACGGTTCCGGGGTGCGCGCCGACCGGCTGGTCTCGCTGGTGCTGCTGCTGCGCCAGCGCGGCCGGCTCAGCGCGAGCGAGCTGGCCCGGGAGCTGGAGGTGACGCCCCGCACCGTGCAGCGCGACGTCGAGGCGCTGTCCGCCGCCGGCGTGCCCGTCTACGCCGAACGCGGCCGCTACGGCGGGTACGCGTTGCTGCCCGGCGCCGGGAACCCGCTGAGCGGGCTGACCGGGGTGGACGGCGACGAGGCCCTGGCCCTGCTGGTGGCCGGTCCGGGGCCCGGCGGGCGGGTGCTCGGCCTGGGACCGGCGCTCGCCTCGGCCGTGCGCAAGGTGGTGGACGCGCTGCCGCAGGAGCACCGCAGCAGCGCCGGCGACGCCGCCCGGCGGGTGCTCGTCGACCCGCGGGCCGACCTGGTCGGCCACCGGCGGATCGCCGACGAGCTGCCCGCCGCGGTCGCGGCCGAGGTGCGGCGCGCGGTGCTCGCCGGGCACCGGCTGCGCCTGCACTACGCCGCCGCCGACCAGCCGCCGCGGTGGCGCACGGTGGACCCGATCGGCCTGGTGACCGTGGGTCCCCGCGGCTACCTGCTCGCCAGGAGGTCCGGCGCCGACCGCACCTACCGGCTCTCGCGGGTGCTGGCCGCGCAGGAGCTGCCCGAACCGGCGCAGCGGCCGGAGCGGGTCGACCTGGACCGGCTGTGGCGGGAGCGGTGCGCGCAGTTCCTGTCCGGCGGGGACCAGGTCACCGCGCTGGTGCTGGTGGACCCGGCGCGGCGGGAGGACCTGCTGGGCACCGCGCTGGCCGTCCGCGCCGAGGAGCCCGAGGCGGACGGCCGGCTGCGGCTGCAGGTGACCTTCCAGGACCTCGAGCACGCCGAGTGGGCGCTGTGGCGGCTCGCCGCGGACGCGCAGGCCCTGGCTCCGGAACCGCTGCTGGCCGCGCTGCGCGACCGCGCCGCCGTGGTCGCCGCCCGCTACGGCAGGCCGTCGTGAGCGAGGAGGGGCGCGCGCGGCTCCCGGCCGCCGGTCAGCAGCGGAAGGTGCCCACGACGGTCTGCAGCTTGGCCGCCATGGCGGCCAGCTCGGCGGCGGCCTGCTGGGAGCGGGCGACGCCGTCGGTGGTGGTGCGCGCGGCGTCGGCGACACCGTGGATGCCGGCGGCGATCTGGTCGGCGCCGACGGCGACGTCCCCGACGTTGCGGTTCATCTCGCTCGTGGTGGCGGTCTGCTCCTCCACCGCCGCGGCGATGGTGACCTGGAAGGAGTTGATGCGCTCGATGGTCTCGGAGATGCGCCCGATGGCGGTGGCCGCCTCGGCGGAGTCGTCCTGGATGACGGCGACGCGGCGGGTGATGTCCTCGGTGGCCCGCGCGGTCTGCTGAGCCAGCTCCTTGACCTCCCCGGCCACGACCGCGAACCCCTTGCCCAGCTCCCCGGCCCGGGCGGCCTCGATGGTGGCGTTCAGCGCCAGCAGGTTCGTCTGCTCGGCGATGGCGGTGATGGCCTTGACCACCGAGCCGATCTCGGCGGAGGACTGCCCCAGCCGCGCGACGGTGGCGTTGGTGGCACGTGCCTCCCCGACGGCGGTGGCGGCGACCTCGGCGGCCTGCCCGGCGTTCTGGGCGATCTCGGCGATGGAGACGCCCATCTCCTCGCTGCCCGCGGCGACGGTCTGCACGTTGGCCGAGATCCGCCCGGCGGAGGCGGCGACCACGTCGGCCTGGGTGGAGGCCACCTCGGCGGAGGCGGCGATGCGGGCGGAGACGCCGGTCAGCTCCTCGGAGGACGCGGCCAGCGTGCCGGCCGATTCCGCGATCGCCTGCACGGCCTCGCCGACGCCCCGCTGGGCGCGGCGCAGGGAGTCCGCCATCTGGCCCAGCTCGCAGGAGGTGCTCACCGCGATGGGGCGGGTCAGGTCGCCCTCGGCCATGCCGTCGACGGCGTGCGCGACCCGGCGCAGCGCGCTGACGATCATCCGGGAGACGAACAGGGCCAGCGCCACGCCCAGGGCGAGCCCGACGACGAGGACGGCGACGGTGCTGGTGCGGGCGGCGGTGTAGGTGTGCTCGTTGTCGGCGACGACGGCACGGGCCTGGGCCTGCTCGTACTCCTCGACGCGGTCGAGGGCGCCGGCCATGCGCTCGATGACGGGCTGGGCGACGTCGTCGCGCACCCGCTGGTAGCCGGCGAGGTCGTTGGCCCGGCTCAGCGGCAGCATCTGCTCGTCGCGGACGGCGCGGAACTCCGCCAGGGCGGCGGTGAACTCCTGCCAGTCCGCCCGCTGCCCGCGCAGGCCCAGCGCCTCGTAGGCGGCGGCGGCCTCGTCGAGGTCGGCGTCGGTGTCCGCGATCTTCTGGTCGTAGGTCGCCATCGACTCCGCGTCCTGGGAGACGGCGTGGTTGGCGACGAGCATCCGGGACTTGATCTGCTCCTGGTGCACGTGCCCGCGCTCGACGAGGCCCATGACGTTCTGGTCGTACAGCTTCTCGGTGCCCGCGCTGGTGCTGGCCAGGGACTTCACGCCCACCGCACCCACGGCGACCGCCACCAGCGCCAGCAGGGCGACGACGGCCAGGATGCGGGTGCCGACCTTGCGGTCGGCGACCCATCGGGAGAGGGGGTTGGACTCCATGGCGGGCGCTCCTGGTGCGGATCACGGCGGGCGGGCAGGTGCCACTCCCGCCGTTCCATCGGCGACCACCGCCGCGTCCTGAGCGGCCGGCCCCGGTCGACGGCGTCGCCGCCGCCGGCCGGGCCCGCGCACGGATTCACCCCCCACGGACACCGTTCCGCTCGTCGGCCGGTCCAGTCCCGCGACCAGGCGCAGCAGCGTCGACTTGCCGCTGCCGGAGGCGCCGAGCAGCGCGACCGTGCTGCCGGCGTCGATGCGCAGGTCCAGGTCCTGCAGGACGCGGTG
>NZ_JBJLSF010000058.1:0-29945 GCF_050871885.1 Kineococcus aridisoli
CGCTCTCGGTGCCGGACCCGAACATGTTCGAGGGTGCGGTGGAGCTGTACTCGGCGGCCAGCGCGCCGGCGCCCGGTCCGGACGCCGACCACGAGGGCAACTGGAAGGACGTCGGCGTCACCGCCGGGTACGTGGACTCCGGGCGCGGCTACGGCCTGGCCGACCTGGCCATCGCCGTGGGGGCGGGGCGCCAGCACCGGGCCAACGACGAGGTCGCCCTGCACGTGCTGGACATCATGGAGTCGGTGCAGCGCGCCGCCGACTCGCGCACCTCGGTGGAGCTGACGACCACGTGCGAGCGTCCCGAGGCGATCGGCGAGCCCGTCGACCTCACCACCGCCTGAGCACCGCCTGAGCACCGCCCGGGCCGGCTGAGCGGCTCACCGCCCAGCCGCACGACCAGCCCCGCGGCCGGGACCCTCCGGGGTCCCGGCCGCGGGGTTCGTCGTTCCCGGGCCCGCCCGGCCGCCGCGCCTCAGGCGCCCTCCAGGCACAGGCAGAACGGGTGCCCGGCGGGGTCGGTGTAGACGCGGAACGTCGGGTGCTCCGGGGAGTCGTCGACGAGCGTGGCGCCCAGCTGCAGCGCCAGCTGCTCGGTGCCCTCGTAGGCGGCCACGTCCAGGTCCAGGTGCAGCTGCTGCGGCACCCGCCCGGACGGCCACGTCGGCGGCACGTGGTCGGGGGCCAGCTGGAAGCCCAGCGCGCCGCCCTCGCCGCGCACGCTCACCCAGTCGTCCTCGCTGCGCACCACCTCCCAGCCGAGCAGGCGCGCGTAGAAGTCCGCGAGCCCGTGCGGGTCGGCGGTGTCGAGCACGGTCATGCCCCATCGGATGCCGGTGTCAGCCACGCACCGAGCCTGGCGCGGGCGCTGCCAGGCTGTCCAGGGTGCGCACCTCACGTCCGGCCGCTCCGGGACGTCGACAGGGTGTGGGGAACGGTGCGGGACAGGACGCGGGGCTCGCCCCCTTCGAGGCGGTCGTCGCCGAGCACGGGCCGACCGTGCTGCGGGTCTGCCGCGCCGTCGTCGGCCCCGACGCGGCCGAGGACGCCTGGTCGGAGACCTTCCTCGCCGCGCTGCGGGCCTACCCGCAGCTGCCGGCCGGCAGCGACGTGCGGGCCTGGCTGGTGACGATCGCCCACCGCAAGGCCGTCGACGCCCACCGCGCCGCCCGCCGCCGGGCGCTGCCCACCGACCTGCTGCCCGAGCGCAGCTCGGGCGAGCACCCCGGCGACGGCCGCGCCGACGTCTGGGAGGCCGTCGCCGCCCTGCCCGAGCGCCAGCGCCTGTGCGTGGCGTACCACCACCTCGCCGGGCTGCCCTACGCCGACGTCGCCGACCTCGTCGGCGGCACCGCCGCCGCCGCCCGCCGCGCCGCCGCCGACGGCGTCGCGGCGCTGCGGCGCACCTGGAAGGAGCACCCGTGAGCCACCCGTCCCTCGACCCGTCCCCCGACCTGTCGCCCGATCCGTCCTCCGGTCCGACCTCCGGTCCCGTCCCCGCCGCCCTGCACGAGCGGCTGGCGCGCGCCGCGGCCGCCGAGGACCTGCTCGACGTCGCCTACCGCGTCCTGGACTCCCCGCTGGGGCCGCTGCTGGTGGCCGCCACCCCGCGGGGGCTGGTGCGCCTGGCCTTCGAGCGCCAGGACCACGACGCCGCCCTGGAGGAGCTGGCCCGGCGCGTCAGCCCCCGCGTGCTGCGGGCGCCGGCCCGGCTGGAGGTCGTCGCCCGCCAGCTGGAGGAGTACTTCGCCGGCCACCGCCGCGCCTTCGAGGTGCCGCTGGACCTCAGCCTGGCCGGCGGCTTCCGCCGCTCCGTGCTGGCCGTGCTGCAGGGGATCGGCTTCGGCGACACCGCCAGCTACGCCGGTGTCGCCGCCCGGGCCGGCAGCCCCCGCGCGGTGCGGGCCGTCGGCACCGCCTGCGCGCTCAACCCGCTGCCGCTGCTCGTGCCCTGCCACCGGGTCGTGCGCAGCGACGGCAGCCCGGGGCAGTACGCGGGCGGGGCCGGGGCCAAGCGCCGCTTGCTGCAGCTGGAAGGTGCGGGCAGGGTGGAGCCGTGAGCGAAGCGGTCCCCGAGGTGCAGCGAGAAGCGCAGGCCGAGGAGTACGTCCCCGACGAGCAGGTCGGCGCGGTGGACCCCGAGTCCGCCGCCGGGGTCGTCGAGGACGCCGCGGAGGCCGCCCGCGGCCGGGCCGCCGACGACCGCCCCGACCCCGCCGACGCCGACGAGCGGATCGAGGACCTGCCCGACGAGCCCGACGGCCGGTGAGCGCCGCGCCCTGAGCGCTGCCACGATGCGCTCGTGAGCCCGACGCCCGACCTCGACGACCCCTACGCGGGCCTGCGGCGGGAGACGCCCACCGAGCGGATGGACCGCAACTGGGTGGAGCTGCTGCAGGAGCTGCGGGTCGTGCAGACCGGTGTCCAGCTCCTCGCCGGGTTCCTGCTGACCCTGCCGTTCCAGTCCCGCTTCGAGGAGCTGGACGACTACCAGCAGGGCGTCTACACGGCCGTCATGCTGCTGGCCGTCACCGCCGTCGTGATGTTCATCGCCCCCGTGGGCTACCACCGCGCGTTGTTCCGGATGCGCTCCAAGGAGCGCCTCGTCGAGGCCGGCACGAGGTTCACCAAGGCCGGGCTGGCCACCGTCGGCCTCGTCGTCTCCGGCGGGGTGCTGCTCGTCGTGGACGTCGTCGCCGGCCGTGTCGCGGGCTGGTGCGCCGGCGGCGGGGTCGCCCTGCTCATCGCCCTGTGCTGGTACGCCCTGCCGCTGCGGGCCGTGCGCCGCGTCCGCGCCACGCGCCTGCAGGGCTGAGCGCGAGCGCCCCCCGGGCGTCACCCGCCCGCCGGCACCCGCTCGGCGACGGGCTCGCGCGGGGGCAGCAGCGCCCGCTGCACCCGCGCGCTGAGCGCCTCCAGCGGGCCGCGGCGACCGGCGCGGGCCAGCAGGTGGGCGGACGCGGTGACCGCGACGGCGACGGCGGCGTAGACGAGGGCGGTGAGCGCCGCCCGGTCGGCGGGGGCGGTCCGCGCCGCCAGCCCCAGGCCCCAGCCGTAGCACAGGGCCGAGGCGAGCAGGTTCTGCAGCACGTAGCAGCTCAGCGCCGCCCGGCCCACCTCCGCCAGCCGCCGGCCCAGCCAGCGCGGGCGCGCGCGCCGGCCCTGCACCTGCACGACCAGCCCCAGCACGCCCAGACCGACCAGGACGGCGGAGCCGTAGCGGGTGAGCAGGACGCCGAAGGCGCCGCCGAGGGTCAGCAGCACGCCCTCGGCGACGACACCGGCGACCCCCAGCAGCACCAGCCGGCGCCGCAGCGCCCGGCCGCGCTCGCGCTCCAGCAGCCCCGCGCGCACCAGGCCCGCGCCGAGCAGGAACGAGCCGGTCGACAGCAGCAGCAACCCGACCGGCTCGGCGCGGAAGACCAGGACGTTGTCCAGGCGGAAGAGCACGAGGTCCCACGCCGACCCGGTGGCGTACGGGGTCACCAGCGGGGCGCCGCCGCCGCTCGCCGCGCCCGCGGTGGACAGCAGCGCGACGAGCCCGACGAGCGCCACCGCGTGCGTCGCCAGCAGCGCCACGACCAGCCGCCGCCGCTGCGCGTCCGGGCGCAGCAGCACCGGGCCCGCCACGAGCGCCGCCACGGCGTAGCCCATGAGGACGTCGAACTCCGCGACGAGCAGGAAGTGCAGCGTCGCCTCGGCGAGCAGCACCAGCGCCCGCACCCGGGCGGCCCGGGAGAAGTCCTGCCCGCGGCGCTGCGCCGAGCGCCGCTGCAGCTCCAGGCCGACGCCGAAGAGCAGGCTCAGCAGCGCCAGCGACTTGCCCAGCGGCAGCGCCTGCGCGAGCGCGCTGCCGATCCCGCCGGGCTGCGGGTCCAGCAGCAGGCCCAGCAGGCCGTCGGGGTGGGTGAACACCCACACGTTCGTCGCGAACGTCCCGAGGATCGCCAGCCCGCGGGCGACGTCCAGGCCGGCGGAGCGGTGCCCGGTCGTGGTCATGCCGCGACCCTCCCGCCGCTGCGGCGCCGCCGCGTCCACCCTCCGACGTCGGGGGTGCTGCTCCGGACGGAGTACGCGCGCACCGCGCCCCGACGCGCGGTGCGTGGCCGGGGGTGCTTCGCTGAGGCGCCCGGCGACGCCGGTGCAGCCGCCCACACCGACGCAGGAGGACCCGATGGCCGCGTCCCGCGAGCACGACAGCGCACCGCCCGGCGGGGGAGGTGGCGCCGACGCCGGACGCGGCGGTGGCGGGCTGACCGGCTCCGTGGTCGTCGTCGCGCTGGTCTCGGCCATCTCCGGGCTGCTGTACGGCTACGACACCGGGATCATCTCCGGTGCGCTGCTGCAGATCAGCGACGAGTTCACCATCGGCAACGGCTGGGAGCAGGTCATCGCGGCCTCGATCCTGGCCGGTGCCGTCATCGGGGCCCTGACGTGCAGCCGCCTCGGCGAGCGGCGCGGCCGGCGCGGCACCCTGCTGGTGGTCGCGGGGGTCTTCGTGGTGGGCACGATCGGCGCCTCGCTGGCGCCGAACCCCGAGCTGCTCTCGCTGGCGCGCCTGGTCCTCGGCTTCGCCGTCGGCGGCGCCACCCAGACCGCGCCGGTGTACGTAGCCGAGCTAGCGCCCTCGAAGTACCGCGGCCGGCTCGTGCTGTTCTTCCAGATCGCCATCGGCGTCGGCATCCTCACCGCCACCATCGTCGGCGCCAGCGAGCGCGTCGACTGGCGCGTGGCCATCGGGGCCGCCGCGGTGCCGGCGGCGATCATGCTCCTGCTCATGCTGCGCCTGCCCGAGAGCCCGCGCTGGCTGGTCAAGGCCGGCCGGGGCGAGGACGCGCGCCGGTCCCTGGAGCGGGTGCGCCCGGACGGCACCGACGTCTCCGGCGAGCTGGACGAGATCGACGAGCTGGTCCGCGCCGAGGGCGAGGCCAGCACCCGCGGCTGGCGCGGCCTGCGGGAGGCGTGGGTGCGCCCGGCGCTGGTCGTCGGCTGCGGGCTGGCGGTCTTCACCCAGCTGTCGGGCATCGAGATGATCGTCTACTACTCGCCGACGATCCTCACCGACAACGGCTTCGCCGACAGCACGGCGCTGCGCGTCTCCGTCGCCCTCGGCGCCACCTACCTCGTCACCCAGCTCATCGGGCTGGCGATCATCGACCGCGTCGGCCGCCGGCGGCTGACCCTGCTGACCCTGCCGGGGGCCGCGCTGTCGCTGATCGTGCTGGGCACCTTCTTCGTCACCGGCAACGCCGGCCGCGAGCAGGTGCCGTACATCATCGCCACGCTCGTGGCGTTCATGGCCTTCACCGCCGGCGGCATCCAGCTGATGGGCTGGCTCACCGGCTCGGAGATCTACCCGCTGGCCACCCGCTCGGCAGGTGCCGCGGCGCAGTCGGCCTCGCTGTGGGGGACCAACCTGCTCATCACCCTGACGCTGCTGAGCATCATCGACACGATCGGCACGGGGCAGACCTTCTGGCTGTACGCGGGCTTCAACGTCGCCGCCTTCGTCTTCCTGTTCCGCAAGATGCCCGAGCTGACCGGCCGCAGCCTGGAGCAGATCGAGGGGCGGCTGCACGCCGGGCGCTTCAGCCCCGCCGACTTCCGGGAGCCCAGCGCCGCGCCCGTGGGCGCCGGCGGCGGGTCCCGGTCCTGAACGCGCGACCGCCCGCCCCGCACGAGGCGGGACGGGCGGTCGCGGGTGCGGTGCTCAGTCGGTGGGCATCCGGGTGTGCTGCTGCTCGCCCAGCGGCTCGCCCACGCCGGACGGCGAGGACGGGTCGTAGGTGAGGCCGGAGCCGGTGCCCAGGCCGGTGGTCGCGGTGCCCGCGCCGGTGCCCGCCTCGCTGCCCGAGCTGCCGCCCGAGCCGCCGCCCACCTTGTCCTTCACCGAGCTCGCCACGGAGCTGGCGGCGGCGCCGACCTTCTCCTGGGCGGCCGAGCCGGCCTGCTTGGCCAGGCCGGTGGCGCGGTCCTCGAGGTCGACGACGGTCGACTGCACCTTGGGGTTGCCCCACAGGCGGCCGGCCGCACCGGCGATCTGGTCGTAGCGCTCACGGCCGGCGCGCGCGCCGAGCACGTAGCCGGCGGCGCCGGCGGCCAGGAACAGGGCCTTTCCGAGCATGGTCTCCTCCTCAGGTCGGGAGCTTCGCGATCTGGCGCCCAACTCTGCCCGTCCCGGCCCTCCCGCGCTCGCCGGGACTCCCGCCGGGACTCCCGCCGGGACGCAGGGGGCGGGCGCCTCAGGATCGGCGCAGCAGGGCGGCGGCCAGCGCGTCGAGGTCCTCGTCGGCGGTGTCGAGGTGGCCGCTGACGCGCAACGAGGGCGCCCGCATCTCACCGGGGGAGCGCTCGGTGCCGCAGCAGGTGGTGACGATCCCCTCCTCGGCCAGCAGCGCAGCTCGCAGCGCGGCGAGGTCCAGCTGCTCGCGCGGGCGCAGCGTGACGACGGCGCTGGGCTCGTCGAGGTCCTCGACGACCTCCCAGCGGCCCTCGAGGGCCGCGGCCAGCAGGTGGCGGGTGCGCGCACCGACGGCGGCCAGCCCGCCGGTGACGGCGGCCGGGCCGAGCTGGACGTGCTCGGCCAGGGCGGTGGCGAGGCCGACGCGGCCGGCGACGTGGGCCTCGGCCTGCTCCAGCCCCGTCAGCCGCTGCGCCAGCGGTCCGCGCACGGCGACGAACCCGACACCGCGCGGGCCGGCCAGCCACTTGCGCGAGGTGCCGTAGACGACGTCCGCGGTGGACGCGCCGGTGGTGTCCAGGTGCCCGAAGGCCTGCGCGGCGTCGACGACGACCGGGACGCCCGCGGCCGCGCAGACCGCGCTCAGCTCGCCGACCGGCTGCACGGTGCCGACGTGGCTGCCCAGCCAGGTCAGGTGCACCAGGTCCGGGCGCCGGTGCGCCAGCAGCCGCTCCAGCGCCGCCGGGTCCAGGCGGTGCCCGGCGTCCAGGACGGTGCGCTCGGCCCCCGCCTCCTCCAGCACGCGCACGTTCGGCCCGTACTCCCCGCGCGCGTGCAGCACCTGCGCCGGCGGGCCCCCGGGCCAGCGCGCCAGCACCCGGCGCAGCGCGTCCTCGGCGCTGTGCACGAACGCGACGGTCCCCTCCCCGGCGCCCCAGCCCAGCAGCGCCCGCACGTGCGCGCGGGCCGCCTCCAGCGCGTCGGCGGCCTCCACCGAGGCCACGTAGCCGCCGCGCTCGGCCTCCCGGCGGGCGTGGGCGGCGGTGGCGTCCAGCACGGCCCAGCTGCTGCGGCCGGCGGCGGCGGAGTCGAGGTGGACCAGGGTGCGGGCGGGCCGGCCGGTCCGCCACAGCTGCGCGAGGTCGGAGGTGGGGTCGCAGGTCACGCGGGGATCCTCGCAGCGCGCGGGCGCGGCGCGAAGGAGCCGGGAGCGCGAGCCGGGGGTGTGAGCCCCGCGCGAGCGGGTACACGAGGCAGGGCGAGACCGTCACCCACCCAGGAGGAGCACTGATGGCCAGCGTGAGCCCCATCGACGTCCAGAAGGCGCTGCACGGAGTCGGCTACCCGTCGGGCAAGGACGCCCTCGTCGAGGCGGCGCGGGGCAACGGCGCCTCCGGCGAGGTGCTGGACGCCCTCGGAGCCGTCGCCGACAAGGAGTACGGCAGCCCGACCGAGGTGTCCGCGGAGATCTTCGACTGACCCGATCGCCGCGGCCGGGAGCCGGGGCCGCGCCCGTCAGGCGGCGGTGCGGGGCGCCGGCTCCTCGGCGGCGACCGGGACGGCGGGTGCCCCGGCCTGCCCGGGCCGGCGGCGGTGCTGCAGCCGGTGCCGGGCGGCGGCGGCCCACGCCAGCGACAGCACGGCGGCGGCGACGGCCTGCGGCCAGTGCGCCGAGGCCGCGGACACCACGGCCACGACGACGAGGGCCGCGCACAGCAGCAGGTCCCCGGCAGCCACCCAGCGACGAGGCATCGCTTCCTCCGCAGTCCGTCCGACGGTGTGCAGGTCGAGCGTAAACCGGAGTTCGGCGGACCGAAACCCGAAGCGCCCGAACGCCGCCCCACCCGTCCGGGCGCGCAGCGGTGGCAAGCTGACCCCGTGCCCCGCCCCACGACGACCCCCGCGGCCGAGGACTGCCTGAAGACCGTCTACGCGGCGGGGGAGTGGTCCGACGAGAAGATCACCCTGTCGATGCTCGCCCAGCGCTTGGGGGTGTCCGCCTCCACCGCCTCGGAGGCCGTGCGCAAGCTCACCGACGCGGGCCTGCTGCAGCACGAGCGCTACGGCGGCGTGGAGCTGACCGAGGCCGGCCGCGTGCGGGCCCTGGCCGTGGTGCGCCGCCACCGGCTGCTGGAGACCTTCCTCGTCGCCGACCTGGGCTACTCCTGGGACGAGGTGCACGAGGAGGCGGAGGTCCTCGAGCACGTCGTCTCCGACCGCATGCTGGACCGCCTGGACGCGCGGCTGGGCCACCCCGAGCGCGACCCCCACGGCGACCCCATCCCGCGCCCCGACGGCACCGTCCCGCAGCCGGGGGCGCACGGCCTGGCCGACGTGCCCGAGGGCGGGGTCGGCGTCGTCGCCCGCATCTCCGACGCCGACCCCGACGTCCTGCGCTACTTCGCCGACCTCGGCATCGGCCTGGACCTGAAGGTGGAGGTCCTGCACCGCAGGAGCTTCGCCGGCACGACGGTCGTGCGGCTGGGCGGCGGCCGGGAGGTGGACCTGGGCGACCCGGCGGTCGCCGCCATCTGGGTCCTGCCCGGCGTGGGGGAGGCGCGGTGAGCGCGCAGGGCGCGGGCGCCACCCGCGACGAGCACGGCCGGCTGCGGGCGGTCAAGACGCACGACGTCACGGTCGTCGGCCGCGTCGGCCAGGCCGTCGCCGCCGCCCGCCTCGGGCGCTCGGTGGCCGTGGTCGCCGCGGTCGGCGACGACGAGGAGGGCCGCGGGCTGCGCGCCGCGCTGGCCGCCGAGGGCGTGGACGTCACGCACGCGGGCGCCCCGGACGCGCCTCCCGGGGCCGCCGACCGCCTCGACGGTGAGCGGGTGCGCGCCGCCGCGGCCGCGGTGAGCGGTGCCCGGGTGGTGCTGCTGCGGTGCGAGGTCCCCGACGAGGCGCTGCTGGCCGCCGCCGAGCTGTGCACGGGGCTGCTCGTGCTCGCCCCGGCACCGGCGCGCCCGCTGCCCGAGCGGCTGCTGGCGCGCACCGACCTGCTGGTGCCCGACGCCGCGGAGCTGGCCGTCCTGGCCGGCGCGCCGGTCGCCGCCGACGTCGAGGGCCTCGTGGCCCAGGCGCGCGCGGTGCGCCCGCGGGGGACGACGATCGTCACCCGCGGCGAGCGCGGGTCCGTCGTCGTCACCCCCGGCGGGGTCGCCGAGGTGCCCGCGCCGGCCGACGCCACCGCCGCCACCACCGCCGGCGACGGCTTCGCGGTCGCGCTGGCCGACGCGCTGCTCGACGGCGCGGGCCTGGTGGACGCGGCGCGCCGGGCGGCGCGGGTCGCGGCCGTCGCCGGCGGGCGGGCGGGGGCCCCGGGCCCGCCGCCGCGCGCGGACGGGGGCGGCGGTCGCGGGGACGGGGTCGGCGAGCGGGTGGAGGTGCTCTGAGGTGGACGGCACGGAGATCGGGTGGGGCTTCGTCGGGACGGGCGGCATCGCGCAGACCGTGGCGAGCGCGCTGGAGCTGGCGCCCGGTGGGCGGCTGGCCGCCGTGTGCTCGCGCGAGCTGGGGCGCGCCGAGCGGTTCGCCGCCGACCGCGACGGGCACGACGTGGCCGCCTACGACGACGTCGAGGCGATGCTCGCCGACCCCTCGGTCGACGTCGTCTACGTGGCCACGACCCACCCGCAGCACCACGCGCCGGCGCGCGCGGCGCTGCGGGTGGGCAAGCCGGTCCTCGTGGAGAAGCCGATGACGGCGAGCCTGGCCGCCACCCGGGACCTCGTCGAGCTGGCCCGGCAGCGGGGGGTGCTGCTCGTGGAGGCCTACTGGACGCGCTTCCTGCCGGGCACGACGGCGCTGCTGGAGGTCGTGGGCTCGGGGGCCGTCGGCGAGGTGCTGGGCGTGCACGCCGACTTCGGCTTCCCCGCGCCGGAGTCGCTGCGCCGCTTCCACGACCCGCAGCTGGGCGGCGGGTCGCTGCTGGACCTCGGGCCGTACCCGGTGGGCCTGGCGCTGACGCTGCTGGGCACCCCCTCCGGCGTGGAGGTGACGGGTTCGCTGACGCCCTCGGGCGTGGACCGGCAGGTGGCGCTCGCGCTGGCGTGGCCGTCGGGGGCCGTCGCCGCGCTGTCGACGACGATGGCGGCCCGCACGGCCTCGCGGGCCTGGATCGAGGGCGACCGGGGCTGGATCGAGGTCGACGCCCCCTTCCACGAGGTGCCCCGCTTCACCGTGCGCACCCGGGGCGCGGACGGCGCGGAGCACGTGGAGGTGCACGAGCACGCCGTCGCGCACGGGCACCGCTTCGTGCTCGAGCACGTGCACGCCCTCGTGGCGGCCGGGGAGGTGGAGAGCCCGCTCGTGCCGCTGGGGTTCTCCCTCGACCTCGCGGCGGTCTTCGAGCAGGCGCTGACCCGCCTCGGCGCCGAGCGCGCCCTCGAGCTCGGCGACGCGCTGCCCTGACCGCGCTGCCCAGACCGCGCTGCCCGACTGCGCTGCCCCGGGTGCCCGCTGCTCCGTCCGGGTGACGGGGGCTCAGGTTCCGGCGTTCCGTGCCTAACACTGGGAGTCACACAGCAAGCACTTCACGTGACGAACAGGAGACGACGATGCGACTGGGAACGGTGACCGCACCCCCGGCGGTCCGCAGCGCGTCCCGCCTCGACGCCACGCCGTCGGTGACACCGGTGCGGCGCATCACCCCGGACTGGATCGACGAGGACCCCCTCGACGAGCTCACCCAGTCCGACCGCGCGCTGCTGCTGCACCTGTACGGCGCCACCGGCGCGCAGGACGGCGACGGCAGCGGCGACCGCGGCCGCACCCGCGTCGGCGAGGCCCCGGTGAGCGACCTGGCCCGCGAGATCAACCGCGAGCGCCGCGCCGGCACCGTCTCCGGGGGCCGCGACCTGACCGCCGAGGACCTGCGCCGCATCCTGGGCCGGCTCACCGTCACCGCGCGCGAGCCCGTCCCCGTCGAGCTGCAGGTGCGCCTGATGACGATGCTCAGCGGCACCTCCGGCGGCCACCTCGACGTGGTGCTCTGAGCGGTGCTCTGAGCGGTGCTCCGGGCGGTGCCCGCACCGCTCTGGGAGGCTGGGGCGGTGCGCCTCCTCCTCGTCCGCCACGGCCAGACCCCCTCCAACGTCGACCACCTGCTGGACACCGCCGTCCCCGGCGCGGACCTCAGCCCGCTGGGCCGCGAGCAGGCCGCAGCCCTCGTCGACCTGCTCGGCGACGAGGGCGTCGGCGCGATCAGCGCCTCCACGCTCGTGCGCACCCAGCAGACCGCCGCCCCCCTGGCCACCGCCCTCGGCCTGCCGGTCGCCGTCGACGACGGGCTGCGCGAGATCGAGGCCGGCGAGCTGGAGATGCGCGGCGACGAGGCCTCGGTGCACCGCTACCTGGAGGTCGTGGCCGCCTGGCTGCACGGCGACCTCGACGTCGCCCAGCCCGGCGGCGAGGACGGCCGCGCCTTCTTCGCGCGCTTCGACGCCGCCCTGGCGCAGGCCGTCGAGCGCGCCCGCGCCGCCGGCACCGGCACCCTCGCCGTCGTCAGCCACGGCGCCGCCATCCGCACCTGGGCCGGGGTGCGGGTGCGCAACCTGTCGGCGGGCTTCGTCATCGCCACCGGGCTGCTCAACACCGGCGTCGTCGCCCTGACCGGCTCGCCGGAGGACGGCTGGACGTGCGAGACGTGGATGGGCGCCGCCGTCGACGCCGAGCAGGCGCAGGCCGCCGGTGCCGGGCCGGCCGGCGAGCCCGCGCAGGAGCCCGGCTCGGTCTTCTGAGGCGCCCGGCGGCCCGGGGGCCGCTGCTCAGACGCGGAAGCGGCCGACGCTGGCCTGCAGCTCGCTCGACAGCTGCGCCAGGTCCCCGGACGCCTGGCGGGTCTCGTCGGCGGCGCGGGTGGTGGCGGCCGCGCTGTCGGCGATGGTGGAGATGTTGCGGGCGATGTCCTCGGAGGAGTTCGCGGCCTCGCTGACGTTGCCGTTCATCTCCGCGGTCGTCGCGGTCTGCTCCTCCACGGCCGAGGCGATCGTCGTCTGGTAGTCGCTGATGCGCGCGATCACCTCGCGGATCTCACCGATCGCCGCGACCGCGCGGGAGGTGTCGGCCTGGATCGCGTCGACGCGGTGGGTGATGTCCTCGGTGGCGCGGGCGGTCTGGCCCGCGAGCTCCTTGACCTCGCCGGCGACGACGGCGAAGCCCTTGCCCATCTCGCCGGCGCGGGCGGCCTCGATGGTGGCGTTGAGGGCCAGCAGGTTGGTCTGCTCGGCGATGGCGGTGATGGCGCGCACGACGTCGCCGATCTCGCGGGAGGACTCCCCGAGCTTGCTGACCGTCGCGTCGGCGGTCGAGGCCATCGCGACGGCCTGCTCCGCGACGCGGGCGGCGTCGGCGGCGCTCACGCTGATCTCGCGGATGCTCGCGCCCATCTGCTCGCTGCCGGCGGCCAGGGTGGCGACGGTGCGCGAGACCTCCTCGGCCGCACCGTGCACCAGCCCGGCCTGCGCGGCCGCCGCGTCGGCGCCGCCGGCCAGCTCGGCGCTGGTCGCCGACAGCTGGCCGCTGGCCGACGACAGGGTCGTCGAGGTGAGCGTGATCGAGCCGACCATCGAGCGCAGGCTCGAGGTGGCCCGCTCCAGGCCCTGCGCCATCCGGCCGATCTCGTCGCGCGAGGAGATCCCGGTCTCGCGGGTCAGGTCGCCCTCGGCGACCGCGTCGAGGACGGCGCTGACCCGGCCCAGCGGGCGCACGATGCCGCGCACGACGACGACGGCGATGCTCAGCGCCAGCAGCAGCCCGAGGCCGCAGACCAGCAGCACGAGGGTCATCGCCGCGGCCGCCGAGTCCGCCGCCGCGTCGGTGCGCGCCTTCGCGCGCTCCTCCTCGGCGGCGCCGGCGGCCTCGATGGCGTCCGCGCCGGCGCTCACCACGGGCAGGACCTGCTCGCGGTAGACGACGGCGGCGCCGGCGACGTCGCCGCCGTCGGCGGTCGGGACGAGGACGTCGTGGAAGAGCCGGTCGATCTCCTCCTTGGCCTCGCGCACCGCCTCCACCTGGGCGGGGTCGGCGGCGCGCTCGGCGTAGGCGTCCAGCCCCGCCTGCAGGTCGGCGGACTTCTCCTCGAACTGCTCCAGCAGCTCCGCGCGCACCTCCGGCGAGGCCGCGGGGTACTCCACGACGCGGGCGCGGGCGGCCTGGAAGCCGCGCTGGGCGGAGGACAGGTCGACCAGCGGCTGCACGCTCTGCGAGTAGGAGGCGGCGGTGGCGTCGCGCAGCTCGGACAGGCGCGCGGTGGCCAGGCCGCCGACCGTGACCGCGACCAGCGCGCTGACGGCGACGCCCGCCCCGATGCGCACCGCGACCGGGCGGTCGGCGATCCAGGACCGGCTGCGGGTGTCGGACGGGACTGCGGCCATGGGGGCTCCTCGGGAGGTGGGGGCGTGCGAGCGCCTCCTCTGGTGATCGGCGCGCCCCGCGCCGACTTGAGGGGTGCGGTGGCGGCCGGTGCGCGCGGGCTGCGCAGGACCTGCACGGCAGCTGCACGCGCGGGACGCAACCGATCGCCGCCCCGCCGCGTCGTACCCGGTGACCGGCACGACAGCACCCAGGAGGTCCCCGTGGTCCGCCCGCTCAGCGCCGTCCGGCGCGCCCTCGTCGCCGCGCCCCTGGCGGGGCTGGCCCTCGCCGCCCTCGCCGCCGCGCCGGCGGGCGCCGACCCGGCACCCGCCGTCCCCGCCGACGTGGTCGCGCAGGTCGCCGCCGCCGTCACCGCCAGCCCCGCCACCGCCGGGGTGCCCGCCACCGACTACGCGGTCACCGACGTGCGCACCGCCGCCGGCGACCCCGGCTGGGCGGCCGCGGCGCTGACGCCCACCGCCACCGGCGCCGCGACGCTCGACCCGGCCACCGCCGTGCTCCAGCACGTCGACGGCGGCTGGCAGGTCGTCGAGCTCGGCACCGCCCAGGTCGGCTGCGACCTGGTGCCGGCGCAGCTGCGGGCGGACCTCGCGCTGACCTGCTGACCGGCCCGACCCCGCCCCGCCGCCGCACCGGCGGCGGGCAGCGGTCCGCTAGCGTCGCGGGGTGCCCCTCCTGCGGACCCCGGCCCGGCTGGGCGCCCGGCTGCGCACCCGGCTCGCGGAGGTCCTCACCCCCGCACCACCGGCGCCCGCCGAACCCGTCGTCGAGGGCGGGCTGACGCAGGGCGAGGCGCTCGACGTCCTCGACGCCCTGGTGCGGATGGCCGAGGCGCTGCTCAGCTGCGGCGCCTCGGCGGCCGACGTCACCGCCCTGACCCTGCGCGCCGCGAGCGGGGCGGGGCTGCACCGCACGCAGGTCGACATCACCTACACCGCGGTCACCGTCTCCACCGCCGGCGCGGACGGCCAGCCGCTCACCACGGTCCGCGTCGTCCGCGTGCGCGGCACCGACTACTCGCGGCTGTCCGCGCTCTACGAGCTGGCCCACGACGCCGGCGACGGCCTGCCCGCGGCGGAGGTCAGCGCCCGCCTGCGGCGGCTGCTGTCCCAGCGGCGGCCGTACACCCGCCGGGTCTCCGCGCTCGGCGCCGTCGGGCTGGCCGTCTCGGTGGCCGTGCTCCTGGGCGGCGGCTGGGCCGTCGCCGCCGGCGCGGCCGTGGTCACCGCCGTCCTGCAGCTGCTGCTGGCGGCGGCCAACCGCCGCGGGCTGCCCGCCTTCTTCCAGCAGGTGGCCGGCGCCGGCGTGGCGACCTGCTTCGCGCTGGCGCTGCTGCTGTGGCAGCCGCACCTGCCCGACTGGGTCGGGCCGCTGCCGCCCTCGCTCGTCGTCGGCTCCGGCATCGTCGTGCTGCTGGCGGGGCTGTCGCTGGTGGAGTCCGCCGAGGACGCCATCTCCGGCTTCTACGTCACCGCCAGCGCCCGCGCCTTCGAGACGCTGCTGCTGACCACCGGCCTCGTGCTCGGCATCGCCGGCGTCCTGGACCTCGGCCAGCGCGCCGGGATCACCCTCAGCCTGGCCTTCGCGGCCACCGAGCCGCCGCCGCTGGTGGTGCAGGTGCTCGCCGGGACCGCCGCCGCCACGGCCTGGGCCGTCTCCGGCTACGCCGCCGGCCGCGCCGTCGCCCTCGCGGGCCTGGCCGGGGCCACCGCCTCCGCGACGTCCGCGCTGGCCGTCGCCGCCGGCGCCGGGCCGGTCGCCGCGGCCGGCCTGGCGGCCCTGCTCGTCGGCTTCCTGGCCGAGGGCACCGCCTGGCGCTGGGGCGTGCCCGGCCTCGTCGTGGCCGTCTGCGGCATTGTGCCGCTGCTGCCCGGGCTGGCGATCTACCGCGCCATCTTCGCCGTCGTGGGCGGCGGCACCTCCGCGGGCCTGGCCCTGCTCGTCAGCGCGCTCGGCACCGCCCTGGCGCTGGCGGCGGGGGTCACGCTGGGGGAGTTCTGCTCCCAGCCGCTGCGGCGCGAGTTCGACCGCGTCGAGCGCCTCGTGCGCCGGCGCGCCCTCAACCGCCGCTTCTGAGCACGCCCGCCGGGTCCACCGCCGCAGGAGCTGTCGCCGCCATCGGATAGACAGTCCGCGTGCTGCACGTCCACCGCTCCGAGAGCGCGACCGCTCTCGTGGCCGCCCTCGCCGACCTCCTGCACCGGCCTCCCGCCGGGGGCGACCCGTTCCGCGCGGAGCTGCTGGCGGTCGGCGCCCCCGGCACCGAGCGGTGGATCGCCCAGCGGCTCTCGCACCACCTCGGCGCCGGCGGGCAGGGCGGCGGGCAGGGCGGCGGGGGCGACGACGGCGTCTGCGCGGGCGTGCGGTTCTGCTCACCGGCCGAGCTGCTCGACGAGGTGCTCGCCGAGGTCGTGGCGGCGGTGCACCCGCAGGCCGCCGACGCCGTCGCGCGCTGGGCGCCGGACGCGCTGACCTGGCAGGTGCTGGAGGCCTTCGACGAGCTCGCGCCCGCCGGCGGCCCGCCCGCCGGCGCGCCGCCCGGCGCCGACGACGCGTTCGCGGTCCTGCGCCACCACCTGCGCCACCCCGCCGGCGAGGACGCGCCGCGCGTGCGGCGCACGGCCGCGGCGGCCCGGGTGGCGGGCCTGCTCACCGGCTACGGCGAGGCCCGCCCGCAGCTGCTGCGCGACTGGGCCGCCGGGGGCGGGCACGAGGTCGACGCCGACCTGCGCTGGCAGCCGGAGCTCTTCCGCGCCGTGCGCGCCCGCGTCGGCCTGCCCGCCCCCGCCGAGCTGCTCGAGCAGGCCTGCGCCGCCCTGCGCGCCGACCCCGCCCTGAGCGCCGCGCCCGCCCGGCTCGGCGTCTTCGCGCTCACCCGGCTCGCCCCGGCCCGGCTGCAGGTCCTCGCGGCGCTCGCCGAGCACCGCGAGGTCCACCTGTTCCTGCTGCACCCCAGCCCCGCGCTGTGGCGGGCGACCGCCGCGGCCCTGGCCGCCGGGCCCGCGGCCACGCGGCGCGCCGAGCGGGGCGAGGCCGCCGACGGCGCGGTGCGCCACCCCCTGCTGGCGTCGGCGGCCCGCGAGGTGCGCGAGCTGCAGGTGCGCCTGGCGCTGGCGGCGCCCGGCCACGGCGACGTGCACCACCCGGCGCCCGCCCCGGCGCCGACCCTGCTGGGGCGGCTGCAGGCCGCCCTGGCCGCCGACGAGGTGCCCGCCGCCGGCGGTCGCCGCCCGCCCGCGCCCGGCGACCGCTCCGTGCAGGTGCACGCCTGCCACGGCCGCGCCCGCCAGGTGGAGGTCCTGCGCGAGGTCGTCCTCGGCCTGCTGGACGCCGACCCGAGCCTGCAGCCGCGCGACGTGGTCGTCCTGTGCCCCGACGTGGAGGCCTACGCACCGCTGGTCTCCGCGGTCTTCTCCACCGACTCCCACCCCGGCGGCGGCCTGCGGGTGTCCGTCGCCGACCGCTCCGCGCTGCAGACCAACCCCCTGCTCGCCCTCGCCGCGCGGCTGCTCGTGATGGCCCAGGGCCGCGCCGGCGCCGGCGACGTCCTGGACCTCGCCGCCTCCGCGGCCGTGCGCCGCCGCTTCGACCTCGACGACGAGGCGCTGGAGCAGGTGCGCGAGTGGACCGTCGACGCCGGCGTGCACTGGGGCCTGTCCGCCGAGCACCGCCGCGGCTGGCAGCTCGCGGGGCTGGCGCAGGGGTCCTGGCGCGCCGGGCTGGACCGCCTGCTCGTGGGCGTCGCCGTCGGCGGCGCGGACCCGGCGGGCGCCGACCTGCTCGGCGAGGGGGCCGACGCCGTCGTCCCGCTGGCCGACGTGGAGTCCAGCCGCATCGACCTCGCCGGCCGCTTCGCCGAGCTCGTCGACCGCCTCGAGGCCGCCGTGCGGCGGCTGTCCGGGCGCCGCCCCGTCGCCGACTGGTGCGCCGCGCTGCTGGAGGGCGTCCTCGACCTCGCCGCCGCCGACCCCGACGCCGGCTGGCAGCTGACCCAGCTGCGCTCGGAGCTCGGCGCCGTCGCCGAGGACGCCGCCCGCGCCGGGCGCGCCGAGGTCGGCCTCGCCGACGTGGCGGCCCTGGTGGCCGACCGCTTCGCCGGCCGCCCGCAGCGCTCGACCTTCCGCACCGGCGCGATGACCGTGTGCAGCCCCACCCCGCTGCGCTGGGTGCCGCACCGGGTCGTCGTCCTGCTCGGCATGGACGACGGCGCCTTCCCGCGCCCGGTCGCCCCCGACGCCGACGACCTGCTCGCCCGCGACCCGCACGTGGGCGACCGCGACCCCCGCGGCGAGGACCGCCAGGTGCTGCTCGACGCCGTCCGCTCCGCCGGCCAGCACCTCGTCGTCACCTACGACGGCTGCGACGTGCGCACCGGCGCGCAGCTGCCGCCGGCCGTCCCCGTCGGCGAGCTGCTCGACGCCCTCGACGACCTCACCCCCGACGGCGCCCGCGACCACGTGCTCGTGCGCCACCCCCTGCAGCCGACCGACCCGCGCAACTTCACCCCCGGCGCCCTCGGCGGCCCGCACGCCTTCAGCCACGACACCACCGCCTTCGCCGGGGCCGCCGCCGCCACCGGCGAACCCGCCGCGCCGCCGCCCTTCCTGACCGGCTGGCTGCCGCCGGCACCCACCGCCGACCTCGACCTCGACCAGCTCGTGCAGTTCTTCCAGCACCCCGCCCGGGGCTTCCTGCGCCAGCGCCTGGACGTCGCCTCGGCCACCCGCGAGGAGGAGCCCGACGACGCGCTTCCCGTCGAGCTGGACGCGCTGGCCACCTGGGCCGTGGGCGACCGGGCCCTGGCCGCGCGCCTGCGCGGCACCGACCCCACCACCGTCGTGCGCGTCGAGGCCGCCCGCGGGCACCTGCCGCCCGGCCCCCTGGGCGCCCGGGTGCTGCGCCAGGTCGGCCCGCTGGTGGACCGCATCGCCGCCGTCGCCGCCGAGCTGGGCACCGCCGCACCCCGCGGCGTCGACGTCGAGCTGGACCTGACCGTGCCCGGTGCCGGCGAGGTCCGCCTGACCGGCGGCGTGCGCGGGGTGCGGCCCGTGCGGGCCGGCGGCCGCGCCGGCGGGGACGTGGCGGTCACGACGACCTACTCGCGCATCAGGGGCAAGCAGGTGGTGCGGGCCTGGATCGAGCTGCTCGCGCTGTCCGCCTCCCACCCGGCCACCGAGCACCGCGCCGTCGTCGTCGGCCGCGGCGCGCGCGGCACCGTGGGCGTGCTCACCCTCGGCCCGGTGCGGGGCGAGGTGGCGCGCTCGCTGCTGGTGGACCTGCTCGCCGTGCGCGCGCTCGGCCTGCGCACGCCGCTGCCGCTGCCCGTGGAGACCGCCTACGCGTGGGCGCTCGCGCGCTGGTCCCAGCGCGGCCCCGACGCCTGCCGGCGCGCCGCGGGCAGCGCCTGGACCTCCGAGTGGTCCTTCGACAAGGAGGACAAGCAGGAGGAGAACGTCACCGTGTGGGGCGGTGTGGCGGACCTGGACCGGCTGCTGGGCTGGGTGCCGCCGCCCGGCGCCCCCGAGGGCGCCCCGGCGGGCTTCGACGTGCTGGTGCGCCGGCTGTGGGAGCCGCTGCTCGGCGTGCACCGGGTGGAGGAGCGGTGAGCGCGCCCACCGGGGTCTTCGCGCTGGACGGCCCGCTGCCGAGCGGCACCACCGTGCTGGAGGCCAGCGCCGGGACCGGCAAGACGTACACCATCGCCGGTCTGGTCACCCGCTACGTGGCCGAGGGCCGCGCCCGCATCGACGAGCTGCTCGTGGTGACCTTCGGGCGCGCGGCCACCGCCGAGCTGCGCGACCGCGTCCGCGAGCGCCTGCTGCGCACCCGCGACGCCCTGGCCGACCCCGCCCGCGCGGCCGGCTCGGCCGACCCCGTCGTCGCGCTGCTGGCCGCGGGCGGGCCGGCCGAGGTCGCCGCCCGCCACCGGCGCCTGCTCGCGGCGCTGGCCGCCTTCGACTCCGCGACGGTCGCCACCATCCACGAGTTCTGCAGCCAGGTGCTCACCAGCCTGGGCACCGCCGCCGACGTCGACCCCACGGCCACGCTCGTGGAGGACGTCGAGGACCTCGTCGAGGAGGTCTGCGACGACCTCTACGTCCGCTTCGCCGTCCGCCCGGGGGGCGGGCCGCTGCCGTTCGAGCGCGCGGTGGCGCTGCGCATCGCCCGCGAGGCCGTCCGCCGCCCGGACGCCCGGCTGGAGCCGGCCGGCAGCCCCCCGGACTCCGCGGCGGACCTGCGGGTGCGCTTCGCCGCGGGCGTGCGCCGCGAGGTCGCCGCCCGCAAGCGCGCCCGCCGCGTCTTGGGCTTCGACGACCTGCTGCTGCGGCTGCGCGAGGCGCTGACCGCCGAGGTGGCCGGGCCCGTCGCCTGCGAGCGGCTGCGCCGCAGGTACCGCGCGGTGCTCGTCGACGAGTTCCAGGACACCGACGCCGTGCAGTGGGACGTGCTGCGCACCGCCTTCCACGGGCACTGCCCGCTCGTGCTCGTGGGCGACCCCAAGCAGGCCATCTACGCCTTCCGCGGCGCCGACGTGCGCAGCTACCTCGACGCCGTCGACGTCGCCGACCGCACCGCGACCCTGAGCACCAACCACCGCAGCGACCCGCTGGTGCTCACCGGCACCGCCGCGCTGCTGCGCGGGGCCGCCCTCGGCGACGAGCGCATCCTCGTGCGCCCCGTCGACGCCGCCCACCCGGGCGCCGCCCTCGTCGACGCCGCCGGCGCCGCCGACCCGGCGCCGGTGCGGCTGCGGGTCCTCGCCCGCGCGGACCTGCCGGCCGCGGCGGCGGGGCAGCCGCCCGTCGCCGAGGTGCGCGCGGCGGTCGTCGCCGACGTCGCCGCGCAGGTGGTCGCCGTCCTCTCCGAGGGCCTGCGGGTGCGCCCGCGCGACGGCGCTCCCGAGCGCGCGCTGGAGGCCGGTGACGTCGCGGTCCTCGTGCGCACCGGGGCCCAGGCCGCCCAGGTGCAGGAGCAGCTGCACCGGCGCGGGGTGCCGTGCGTGCTCTCGCGCGGCCCCAGCGTCTTCACCACCCCCGCCGCGCGGGAGTGGATCTCGCTGCTGGAGGCCGTCGAGCAGCCGCACCGCTCGCCGCGGGTGCGCCGCCTCGCCCTGTCCGGCCTGCTCGGGCGCACCGCCGCCGAGCTCGACGCCGCCGGCGACCGCGCCACCGACGAGCTGTCGGTGCGGCTGCGGGCCTGGGGCGCGGTGCTGGAGGAGCGCGGGGTCTCCGCGATGTTCGCGCTCGTGGCCGAGAGCACCCGGCTGCCCGAGCGGCTGCTGGCCCTGGAGGGCGGCCAGCGCCGCCTCACCGACCTGCGCCACATCGCCGAGGTCCTGCACACCGAGTCCGAGCTCAACCCCGGCGGCGGCGTCTCCAGCCTGCTGTCGTGGCTGCGCGGGCGCGTCGACCACGCCGACGGCGACGTCGACCCCGAGCGCTCGCGGCGCCTGGACACCGACCGCACCGCCGTGCAGGTCGCCACCGTCCACACCTGCAAGGGCCTGGAGTTCGAGGTCGTCTGCGTGCCGTTCGGCTGGGACTGCGCGGGCGGCGGCTCCGGGCGCGAGAAGGACCGGTTGCCGGTCGCGCACGCCCCCGACGGCCGGCGCGCCCTGCACGTGGGCGGCCCGGGCAGCGCCGGCTACGACGAGGCCTGCCGCGCCGCCGACACCGAGGACCTCGGCGAGGACCTGCGGCTGCTGTACGTGGCGCTGACGCGGTCGGTCTCGCGCTCGCTGGTGTGGTGGGCGCCGAGCGCGAACACCCCGCGCGGCGCGCTGCACCGGCTGCTGGCGGCCGACGACCCGCGGCGGGTGCCGGAGCGGGCGCCGCTGCCCGCCGAGGCGGTGCTGGCCGAGCGGCTCGGCGCGCTCTTCGGCGCCGGCAGCGGCGTGCGGCTCGAGCGCGCCGGGGCGGCGCCCGACCCGGGCCGCCTCCTCGCGCGCACCCCCCCGCCGCCGCGGCTGGAGGTGGCGCGCTTCGGCGGGGAGGTCGACCTGGACTGGCGGCGGACCTCCTACAGCGGCCTGACCCGCGCCGTGCACGAGCTCCCGGCCGCCCCGGAGCGGGTGGTGCTGTCCGCGCCGGACGTCGGCCGCGCCTCCGACGAGGTCGACGTGGTGGGGCTGACCGGTGCGCCCGGTGCCGGCGGGGTCGAGCCGCAGGAGGAGCCGCAGGAGGGGTCGCGGACCTGGCGCGGGGTGCTCTCGCCCATGGCCGACCTGCCCGCCGGCGCCGGCTTCGGCACCCTCGTGCACGCCGTCCTGGAGCGCTTCGACCCGGCCGTGCCCGACCGCGCCGCCCACCTGCTGGCGCTGGCGCGCGAGGAGCACGCCGGTGCGCTGGCGCAGCCGCTGGCGAGCGCGCTGGAGCCGGTGCTGCGCACGGGCCTGGGCCCGCTCGCGGGCGGGGCGTGCCTGGCCGACGTGGCCGCCGCCGACCGGCTGGCCGAGCTGGACTTCGAGCTGCCGCTGGCCGGTGGCGACGACGCCGGGCCGGTGGGTCCGCGGCTCGGCGACCTCGCCGGGCTGCTGCGCCGGCACCTGCCGGCCGGCGACCCGGTGCACCGCTACGCCGACGCGCTGGAGGACCCGGCGCTGGCCGGGGAGGTGCTGCGCGGCTACCTCACCGGCTCCGTCGACGCGGTGCTGCGCCGCGGCGGCCCCACCGGCCCCCGCTTCCTCGTCGTCGACTACAAGACCAACCGCCTCGGGGCGCCGGGGGAGCAGCTGACCGCCTGGCACTACCGCCGCTCCGCGCTCGACGAGGCCGTGCTGGCCGCGCACTACCCGCTGCAGGCGCTGCTGTACTGCGTGGCGCTGCACCGCTTCCTGCGCTGGCGCCAGCCCGGCTACGACCCCGACCGCCACCTGGGGGGCGTGCTCTACCTGTTCCTGCGGGGCATGTGCGGTCCCGGCGTCGAGGCCGCCGCCGACGGCGTCCCGCCCGGCGTGTGGTCCTGGCGGCCGCCGTCGCCGCTCGTCCTGGCCCTCTCCGACCTGCTCGCCGGGAGGCGCCCGTGACCACGCTCCACCCGCAGGCCCCCGCCGGGGACCTGGCCCCCGCCGAGGAGCAGGACCGCAGCGCGCGCCTGGCGCGCGGGGCCACCGGCCTGCTGCGCGAGGCCAACGCCCTGGGCCTGCTGCACGCCGCCGACGTCCACGTCGCCCGCCGCCTGGGGGCGCTCGGCGGCGAGGACGACGAGCGCGTCCTGCTGGCGCTCGCCCTGGCCGTGCGGGCCGTCCGGCACGGCTCCGTCGTGCTGCACCTGGAGCAGGTGCCGGCCACGGTGGTGCCCGAGGACGCCGACGACTCCGGCGACGTCGAGGCCGTGGAGGTGACGTGGCCGCCGCCGCAGGAGTGGCTGGAGGCGGTGCGCCGCAGCCTGCTGACCACCGAGCACACCGCGGCCGGGGACGGCGCGGCCGGGCCCACCACCCCGCTGCACCTGGTCGGCGACGCGCTGTGGCTGGACCGCTACTGGCGCCAGGAGCGCGCCGTCGCCGCCGACCTGCGGGCCCGCGCCACCGGGGTCGCCGGCTACGAGGCGGCCGCGGTGGGCGCGGTCCTGGACCGGCTGTGGCCCGGCGCCCCCGCCGACGACCAGCGCGCCGCCGCGGCGGTGTGCCTGACGCACGGGGTGTCCGTGCTGGGCGGCGGGCCGGGCACCGGCAAGACGACGACGGTCGCCCGGCTGCTGGCGGCCCTGCACGCGCTCTCCGACGGCGTCCCGCGGGTCGCGCTGGCCGCCCCGACGGGCAAGGCCGCGGCCCGGCTCACCGAGGCGGTGGTCTCCGCGGCCGCCGAGGAGGTCTTCACCCCCGCCGAGCGCCGCTTCCTGGAGACCACCGGCGCCTCCACGCTGCACCGGCTGCTGGGCATCCGCCCCGGGTCGGTGCGCGCCCGCTTCGACGCCGAGCACCACCTGCCGCACGACGTGGTCATCGTCGACGAGGCGTCGATGGTGGGGCTGGGGGTGATGGCGCGGCTGCTGGCGGCGCTGCGGCCGGGCGCCCGCCTGGTCCTGGTCGGCGATCCGCAGCAGCTGGCCTCCGTGGAGGTGGGCGCAGTGCTGGCCGACCTCGTGGCCCCCGGCCCGGCCGCCCCGCACGGCATCGCGCTGCTCACCCGCACCCACCGCTTCAGCGCCGGCGGGCGCATCGCGGCGCTGGCCGACGCGGTGCGCCGCGGTGCCGCCGACGAGGTCGTCGACCTGCTGCGCGCCGGTGACGCGCCGGGGCTGGAGTTCTTCGAGGTGCCCGACGAGGAGCCGGTGGCCGGGGCGGCGCTGGAGGCGGTGCGCGCCGACGTCGTCGGGCGCACCGGTGCCCTCGTCGGGGCGGCCCGGGCCGGGGACGCCGCGGCGGCGCTGGAGGCGCTGGAGGCGCACCGGGTGCTGTGCGCGCACCGCCACGGCGGGCGGGGCGTCTCGCACTGGAGCGCGCTGGCCCAGCGCTGGGCGGTGGAGGAGTTCGGCGTCAGCGTGCGGGCGGACGGGCGCTACGTGGGCCTGCCGGTCATCGTGACGGCCAACGACCCGGCGGTCGGGGTGTTCAACGGCGACACCGGGGTGGTGCTGGAGCGCGACGGCGTCCTCGTCGCGGCGCTCGGGCGCGGCGAGGGCCCGCTGGTGGTGCCGCTGGCGCGGCTGGCGGCCGTGGAGCCGGTGCACGCGATGACGGTCCACCGCAGCCAGGGCTCGCAGTTCGGCGCGGTGACGGTGCTGGCCGCGCCGGCGCGCTCACCGCTGGCGACGCGGGAGATGCTCTACACCGCGCTCACCCGCGCCCGCGAGCGCGTGCGCGTCGTCGGTTCCGTCGACGCGGTCGTCGCCGCCGTGCAGCGCCCGCTGGCCCGCGCGACCGGCCTGGCCGAGCGGCTGCGCACCCCCCTGCCCTGACCCGGCCACCGGCGCGTGCGGGACGCCGTGCCCGGGGCGGCGCGGTCAGCCCCCGCCGTGCTCCCGCACCTCGGCCAGCACGGTGCGCAGCACCACCGGCAGGTCGTCGCGGGCGGCGGCCCGGGCGGCTGCCTCGTAGGCCGCGGGGTCCTTGGTGGCCGGGACGGTGAACGACGGCCACTGCGCCAGCTCGGCCTCCAGGTCGTCCTGCAGCGTCGTCACCGGGGCGGGGGCGAGGTCGGCGAGCACCTGGGCGGTGGCGCGGCGGGCGGTGGCGCGGGCGCGCGCGGGGGTGCGCGAGCGCCGCCACGCGCCGCCGTCGCCGTCGAGGACCACGTGCACGGCGGCGCCGTGGGCGCGGCAGAGCGCGGCCGCCAGCGGCAGCGCGTGCTTGCCGCCGGCGGCCACCACCCGCACGCCGCTGCCCTCGAGCAGCACGCCGAAGACGGCCGCGTCCGTGGCGCCCTCGACGAGCAGCACCCGCGCGGCGCCGGCCACCGAACGCGCGAAGCCCGCCGGCAGCGCGGTGTGCGCCAGCCGGCGGGCTCGGGCGGTGCTGGTCCGCAGGGAGGCGGCGACGAACGCCACCGCCTCCTCGCCGACCACGGGCGGGGTCAGCCGACCTTCGGCTTGTCCTCGGCCTTCGGGTAGATCTCGGTGTTCTGCGCGGTGGTGATGAGCGCGTCCTCGGGACGGGTCGCGTTGATCGCCACGGACTGCGGCGGCAGGACCGCGTGCAGCGCCCAGTCGGTGAGCACCCGGATGCGGTTGCTCATCGCCGGCAGCGCGTACAGGTGGTACCCGCGGGCGACGATCTTGGCCGGGAAGCCGGTCAGCTCGATGCCCAGCGGCTTGGCCACCGCGGTCGTGCCGCCGAGGTCGGCGACCAGGCCGAGGTCCTTGTGGACGTAGTCCTTGGCGACGCCGATGCCGAAGCTGGCGGCGACGTTCTTGCCGACCTGGGTGCCCTGGCGCTGGGCGTGCTGCGCGGTGGGCGGGGTGACCGGCTGCGGGCCGTCGGCCGGCTTCGGCTTGGCGAGGTCCGGCACGGCGGCCGCGTCACCGGCGGCCCAGATGTCCTCGGCGACGCGCATCTGCGCGTCCACGACGAGCCGGCCGCGGTCCAGCGGCAGGCCCAGGGTGGCCATCAGCGGGTTCGCGACGATGCCGGCGCCCCAGATGAGGGTGCGCGAGGGGACCGGCGTGCCGTCGGTGAGGTTGATGACGTTGCCCTCGACGGAGGCCACGGAGACGCCCAGGCGCACGTCGATGCCGCGGCCCTTGAGCGCGGACAGCGCGTACTGGCCCAGCCGCGGCCCGAGCTCGGGCAGGACGGCCGGGGCCACGTCGATGAGCAGCCAGCGGACGTCCTTGACGTCGATGCGCGAGTAGCGGTCGGCCACGCGGGTCAGCCAGCGCTGCGTCTGCGCCACGATCTCGGTGCCGGTGTAGCCGGCGCCGACCGCGACGACGGTCATGCGCTCGGCGCGCTCGGCGTCGAAGCGCGGGTCGTCGGGCAGGGCGTCCGCCGCGTCCAGCTGCGCGATGAGGTGGTCGCGCACGAACGCGGCCTCGGTGATGGTCTTCACGCCGCGGGCGGCCTCGGCCACGCCGGGGATCGGGAAGCGCCGGGTCACCGAGCCGGGGGCGAGGATCAGCTTGTCGTAGGAGAGCACCTGGGTGCCCTGCTCGACCTGGCCGCGCTCGCTGCGGGAGATGGTGATCGTCTTCGCCTCGACGTCGACCGAGGTGGTGTGGCCGACGACGAGCTTGTGCTTGGGCAGGGCCTGCCGCAGCGAGACCGCGACGTGGCGCGGCTCGATGACGGACGCGGTGACGTCCGGCAGCAGGGGGCTGTAGGTGAGGTGGTCGGTGGGGCTGACGATCACCAGCTCCGCCGTGGAGGCCGGGAGGAGCTTCTCGAGCTTCTTGCCGGCGTACAGGCCGGTGAAGCCACCCCCGACGATGACGACACGCTGTCGATCGACCATGTGGACACCTCTTGTCTCTGGCTCGCCGGGATCGTGGTTCCCGCTTCGACGCACGATCCTCCCACGGCACCGCGCGGAGCTTCACGCGGTGTCACGTCGACCCCGCCGCGGCGTCACCCGCGGCCGTCGGCGGCGGCCTCCAGGTCGGCCACGACGAGGCGGCGCATCCCGAGCATCGCCTGCAGCGCGCGCTGCGCGCGGGCGGGGTCGGGGTCGCCCAGCAGCTCGCCGAGCCGGGTGGGGACCACCTGCCAGGACACGCCCCAGGGGTCCTTCAGCCAGCCGCACGCCGACTCGCTGCCGCCGCCGGCGACCAGGCCGTCCCAGTAGTGGTCGACCTCGGCCTGGTCGGCGCACAGGACCTGGATCGAGAACGCCTCGGTGGGCGGGAAGCGGGGACCGCCGTTGAGGCACAGGTACTCCCGGTCGCCCAGGCGGAAGGAGACCGTCAGCGGCGCGCCGTGCGGGCCGGGGGTGGTGCCGGTGACCGCGGAGCCGGGGAAGAGGGAGACGTAGCGCTCGGCGGCGGTCAGGCCCTGGTCGTCGAACCACAGGCAGGGGACGGTGCTGCTCATCGGGGGGTCCTCTCGGAAGGGCGGTTCTGCTGTCGGGAGGTGGACCCGCCGGCCGCCCGGGACTGAGCGGTCGGGCCGATCGGGGCGCGGCGGGCGGGGCAGCGGGCGAGGTGGTCGTCGACCAGCCCGCACGCCTGCATCGCGGCGTAGGCGGTGGTGGGGCCGGTGAAGCGCAGGCCCGCGGCCTTGAGCGCCTTCGACAGGGCCGTCGAGGCCGGCGTCAGCGCCGGCACGTCGGCGGGTCCGCGCGGGGCCGGCGGCGGCGGGTCGGGCGCGAAGGACCACACGAGCTCCGACAGGCCCTCGCCGCGTTCGGCCATCGCCACCACGGCGCGGGCGTTGGCGATCGTGGCCTCCACCTTGCGGCGGTTGCGGACGATGCCCGGGTCGGCCAGCAGCCGCTCGACGTCGGCCTCGCCGTAGCCGGCCACGACGTGCGGGTCGAAGCCGTCGAAGGCGGCGCGGAAGCCCTCGCGCCGGCGCAGGACGGTGATCCAGCTGAGGCCGGACTGGAACGCCTCCAGGCTCAGCCGCTCGTACAGCGCGGCGTCGCCGTGCACCGGCCGGCCCCACTCGGTGTCGTGGTAGCGCTCGTAGAGCGGGTCGCCGGTGCCGAAGCAGCGGAAGGGCTGCGCCTGCGGCTGCGTCTCGGGCTGCGTCTGCGGCTGCGTCTCGGGCTGCGTCACGGACCGCACGCTGGCACCGCCCTCGGACACGCGGGCGCCGGAGGTCGCTAGCGTCGGGCGGATGAAGGTCCTCGTCCTCAACGGGCCCAACCTGGGACGCCTCGGCAAGCGCCAGCCCGAGGTGTACGGAACGACGACGCTGGCCGACGTCGACGCGCGCCTGCAGGCGCTGGCCGCGCAGCTGGGCGTGGAGGTCGAGCTGCGCCAGACCGACGCCGAGCACGAGATGCTCGGCTGGGTCCACGAGGCGGCCGACGCGCGCCTGCCGGTGGTCCTCAACCCGGCGGCCTGGACGCACACCTCGGTGGCGCTGCGCGACGCCTGCGCGGAGCTGTCCGCGGGGCTGGTGGAGGTGCACCTGTCGAACGTGCACGCGCGCGAGGACTTCCGCCGCCACTCGTACATCACCCCCGTCGCCACGGGGGTGGTGGCCGGTCTCGGGGTGGACGGCTACGAGCTCGCCGTGCGGTTCCTGGCCTCGCGCGTCGGAGGTGGCGCGTAGGCTCCCGGGGACCGGTCAGGACAGCGGGAGTGCAGGAGTCGTAGTGGTCGAGCACATGAAGTGGTGGGGCTGGGGCCAGGAGGGCGTCGCGTTCCACCACGAGGACAAGCCCAACCTCGCGCCGTTCGCGTTCAAGATGGCGGGCATCGACTTCAACGCCCCGCCCGTGCGCGTGCCCGAGCTGTCCGAGCTCACCGTGCCCGCCCCGCGGGCGCCGGAGCAGCTGCGCGCCGCCCTGGTGGAGGCGCTGGGCGCCGACCACGTGCGCGACGACGACCTCGACCGCGTCGTGCACACCTACGGCAAGTCCATGCGCGACCTCGTGCGCATCCGCCGCGGCGACTTCGGCCGCGTCCCCGACCTGGTGCTCTACCCGGGCACCGAGGCCGAGGTGGAGGCCGCGCTGCGCATCGCGCTGGAGGCCGACGCGGTGCTCATCCCCTTCGGCGGCGGCTCCAACATCGTCGGCAGCCTGGAGGCCCCGCGCGAGGAGACCCGCCCGGTGCTCTCCCTGGACGTGGGCCGGATGCGCCTGCTGCTGGAGCTGGACGAGACCTCGCAGACCGCGCGCATCCAGGCCGGCGCCCTCGGCCCGGACCTGGAGGCGCAGCTGAACGCGCGGGGCTGGACGATCGGGCACTTCCCGGACAGCTTCAAGCACTCCACGCTGGGCGGCTGGATCGCCACCCGCTCCTCGGGCATGCAGTCCGACCGCTTCGGCGACATCGCCGACATCACCCGCGCGGTGCGCGTGGTGACGCCCAAGGGCCTCGTGGCCACCGCCCGGGTGCCGGTGCAGTCCGCCGGCCCCAGCGTGCGCGAGATGGTCCTGGGCAGCGAGGGGCGCCTGGGCGTCATCACCGAGGCCACGGTGCAGGTGCACCGCCTGGCCGAGGAGCGCACCATCCAGGCGTACTTCTTCCCCGACTACGCCAGCGGCCTGGCCGCGATGCACGACATCGCCGCCTCCGACGCCTCCCCGTCCATCACCCGCGTCTCGGACGCGATGGAGACCCAGTTCACCCTGGCGACCTCCAAGAAGGGCAGCCCGCTCTCGCAGCTGCTCAACAAGGGCGTGCAGCTGTACGCCAGCCGGCGCAAGGGCTTCGACCTGTCGAAGATGTGCCTGTCGTTCATCGGCTTCGAGGGCTCCGCGCTCGGGGTCCGCCGCAACAAGCAGCTGGTCGCCGAGATCGTCAAGGAGCACGGCGGCTTCGGCGTCGGCAGCGGCCCGGGCACGCTCTACGACCAGAAGAAGTTCGACACCCCCTACATCCGCGACTTCATCCTGGACCGCGGCGCCTACGGCGACGTGTCCGAGACCTCCTCGTCGTGGGCGGTCCTGGAGACGCTGCACGACGAGGTGGTCGCCGCCGCGCAGAAGGCGTTCGCGGAGGTCGGCATCAAGGGCTTCGTCTTCTGCCACCTGTCGCACAGCTACCACTCCGGTGCGTGCCAGTACTTCACGTTCGCCTTCCAGCCGCCGACCGACCGCGACGGCCTGGAGGCCTACGACCTCGTCAAGGGCGCCATCCAGCAGGCGTTCATCGACAACGGGGGCACGCTCTCGCACCACCACGCGGTGGGCCGCGAGCACAAGCGCTGGGTCGCCGAGGACCTCTCGCCGGCGGGTGCCGAGATCGTCGGGGCGCTGTTCTCCGGCGTCGACCCCGGCCGCAACCTCAACCCGGGCGCGATCGTCGACTGACCCCCGCCCGTCCCGGCCCCGCGGGGCCG
>NZ_JBJLSF010000059.1:0-29449 GCF_050871885.1 Kineococcus aridisoli
GCGGAAACGACCCCGACACCCTCGACACCGACACCGCCTGTTGGGCGCGCGCGGGCCGGCCCGCACCGCCGCGCAGAGCTGGTCCAGCTCGTGGAGTCCCGGTTGCGCGACGTGTGGGAGCAGGCCCTGGCCCCCCTGCCCGCCCTGCTGGCCGAGTCCGCCGACCCGGCCGCCCCCAGCGGGGTGGCGCTGGCCTGCGTGGGCTCGCTGGCCCGCCGCGACTGCGGGCCGGCCAGCGACGTCGACCTCGTGCTCCTGCACGACGGCCGCCGCCTGGGCGCCGACGACGTCGCCGCCCTCGCCGACCGCGTCTGGTACCCGCTGTGGGACCAGGGCCTGCGCCTGGACCACTCGGTGCGCACGGCCAAGGAGTGCCGCGAGGTGGCCGCCGCCGACCTGGCCGCCGCCACCGGCCTGCTGGACCTGCGCGTGGTCGCCGGTGACCGGGGCCTGGTGGCCCGCACCCGCGGGCAGCTGCTGGACGACTGGCGCGCGGGCGCCCGCCGCCGCCTGCCGCAGGTGCTGGACGCCCTCGCGGAGCGCTCGGCGCGCTTCGGCGAGCTGGCCTACCTGCTCGAACCCGACCTCAAGGAGGCCCGCGGCGGGCTGCGGGACGCCGTCACGCTGCGCGCGCTGGCCGCCAGCTGGCTCACCGACCGCCCGCACGGCCCCGTCGACGAGGCCCACACCGTCCTGCTCGACGTCCGCGACGGGCTGCAGACCTCCTCCGGGCGCCCCGGCGACCGCCTCGTGCTCGCCGAGCAGGACGCCACCGCCGTCGTGTGCGGGTACGCCGACGCCGACCTGCTGCTCGCCGCCGTCGCCCAGGCCGCGCGCACCATCGCCGCGGCCGTCGACGTCACCACCCGCCGCGCCCGCCAGTCCGTGCCCAGCCGCCGCTTCCGCGCCGCCGGCCGCCGCCCGCGGCTGCGCTCGCTGGGGCACGGCCTCGTCGAGCACGACGGCGAGGTCGTCCTCGGCGCCGGTGCCGAGCCCGCCTCGGACCCCTGCCTGCCGCTGCGGGCGGCGGCCACCGCCGTGCGCGCCGGCCTGCCGCTGTCGCCGGTGACGCTGGAGCACCTCGTCAGCACCTGCCCGCCGCTGCCCGAGCCGTGGCCGCCCGCGGCGCGCGAGTCGCTGCTGGAGCTGCTGGCCAGCGGGCCCGCGCAGGTGCCGGTGTGGGAGTCCCTGGACCTCGTGGGCCTGGTGCCGCGCTGGATCCCCGAGTGGTCCGGCATCCGCAACCGCCCCCAGCGCAACGCCGTCCACCGCTGGACCGTCGACCGCCACCTCATCGAGACCGCGGTGGCCGCCGCGCCGTTCCTGCGCGACGTCGAGCGCCCCGACCTGCTGCTGCTGGCCGCGCTGCTGCACGACCTCGGCAAGCTGCCCGGTGCGCAGGACCACGCCCGCACCGGCGCGCCGCTGGCCCGCGCCGCCTGCCGGCGCATCGGCCTGGACGCCGACGACGTCGCCGTCGTGGAGCGGCTCGTCGCCGAGCACCTGACGCTGGTGGACCTGGCCACCCGCCGCGACCCCGACGACCCGCGGACCGTCGCCGCCCTCGTCGAGGCCGTCGACGGCCGCGCCCCGGTGCTGGACCTGCTGCGGGCGCTCACCGAGGCCGACGCGCGGGCCGCCGGGCCGGCCGCCTGGTCGCCCTGGCGCGCCCGGCTCGTCGACGACCTCGTCGCCCGCGCGGCCAAGAGCCTGCGCGGGGAGCAGGCGCCCGGCCCGGCGCCCTTCGACGAGCAGGAGCAGGCGCTGGCGGCCGCGGTCGCCGCCGACGGGCGCACCCGCGTCGGCGTCCGCGAGGTCGACGGCTTCTTCGTCGTCACCGTCGTCACCCCCGACCGCACCGGGCTGTTCGCCGACCTGGCCGGGCTGCTCGCCGGGCACCGCCTGCTGGTGCGCTCCGCGCTGGTGCGCACCCTCGCCGGGGTGGCCGTGGACTCGTGGTGGGTGGAGTCGCCCACCGGCGAGGCCCCCTCGGCGCAGCTGCTGCGCACCGCCCTGGAGCGCATCGTCGCCGGCGACGTGGCGCTGCTGGAGCGCCTGGCCGCCCGCGACGCCCAGACCCCGCGGCCCAGCGGCGGCGTGCGCTCGCTGGTCGCGCACCCGCGCATCGTCATCCTGCCGGGGGCCTCCGAGCGCGCCACCGTCCTGGAGGTGCGCGCCGCCGACCGGCCCGGGCTGCTGCACGCGCTGGGCCGGGCGCTGGCCAGCGAGCGCATCGACATCCGCTCCGCGCACGTGGCGACCTACGCCGCGCAGGCCGTCGACGTGCTCTACCTGGCCGAGCCGTCGGGGGAGCGGCTGTCCCCGCCGCGGGTCGCGATCGCCATCCAGGTGCTCTCCGACGCCGCCGAGGTGCCGAGCTGAGGCTCGGGGCGCCGGGACGGGTGGTGGGCCCGGTTAGGCTGTGACCGTGTTCGCCACGCTCTCCGACCGCCTCACCGCCACCTTCAAGTCGCTGCGCGGCAAGGGGCGGCTGTCCGAGGCCGACGTCGACGCGACCGTCCGCGAGATCCGCCGCGCGCTGCTCGACGCCGACGTCGCGCTGCCCGTCGTGCGGGAGTTCACCCAGCGCGTGCGCGAGCGCGCGACCGGGGCGGAGGTGCAGCAGAACCTCAACCCCGCCCAGCAGGTCGTCAAGATCGTCAACGAGGAGCTCGTCGGGATCCTCGGCGGCGAGACCCGCCGGCTGCGCTTCGCCAAGAACCCGCCCACCGTGATCATGCTCGCCGGCCTGCAGGGCGCCGGGAAGACGACGCTCGCGGGCAAGCTCGGGCGCCACCTCAAGCACAACGGCAACCGCCCGCTGCTGGTGGCCTGCGACCTGCAGCGCCCCAACGCCGTCAACCAGCTGCAGATCACCGGCGAGCGCGCCGGCGTCGACGTCTTCGCCCCCGAGCCGGGCAACGGCGTGGGCGACCCCGTCGCGGTGGCCCGCGCCGGCCTCGAGCACGCCCAGCGCCAGCACTACGACGTCGTCGTCGTCGACACCGCCGGCCGCACCGGCGTGGACGCCGAGATGATGCAGCAGGCGGTCGACATCCGCGACGCCGTCTCGCCCGACGAGGTGCTCTTCGTCCTCGACGCGATGGTCGGCCAGGACGCCGTCGCCACGGCCGAGGCGTTCCGCGACGGCGTGGGCTTCGACGGCGTCGTGCTCACCAAGCTCGACGGCGACGCCCGCGGTGGTGCCGCCCTGTCGGTGCGCCACGTCACCGGCCGCCCGGTGATGTTCGCCTCCACGGGGGAGAAGCTCGACGACTTCGAGCTGTTCCACCCCGACCGGATGGCCTCGCGCATCCTGGACATGGGTGACGTCCTCAGCCTCATCGAGCAGGCCGAGAAGGCCTTCGACGCCGACCAGGCGCAGGCGATGGCGGCCAAGTTCGCCGCCGACGAGGACTTCACCCTCGACGACTTCCTCCAGCAGCTGCAGGCCGTGCGCAACATGGGCTCGCTGAAGAAGATGCTGGGGATGCTGCCGGGCATGGCGCAGATGCGCCAGCAGCTGGACGCCTTCGACGAGCGCGAGTTCGACCGCATCGAGGCGATGGTCCGCTCGATGACGCCGCTGGAGCGCCGCCGCCCGCGCATCATGAACGGCTCGCGCCGCGCCCGCGTGGCCGCCGGCTGCGGGCAGAGCGTCTCCGCCGTCAGCGACATGCTCGAGCGCTTCGGGCAGGCGCAGAAGATGATGCGCCAGCTGCGCAAGGGCATGGGCGGCGGCGGCCTGCCCGGCATCCCGGGGATGCCCGGCGTGCCCGGCGCGGCCGGCTCCAAGAAGCAGAAGGCGCGCGTCGCGGCCGCCCAGCGCTCCAAGAAGGGCAAGAGCGGCAACCCCGCCAAGCGCGCCCAGCAGGAGCAGGAGGCGGCCACCCGCGCCGCCGTCGCGCCCGCCGAGGGCGGGTCCGCCTTCGGGCTGCCGGACCCCCAGCAGGGCTTCGACCCCGCCGACCTGAACCTGCCCAAGGGCTTCGACAAGTTCCTCGGCGGCCGCTGAGCGCACCGGCCGCGCGGGGGCTGCCGTGGACGTCCTGCACCTGGGCGGGCCGCTGCTCGTCGGCCCCGGCGAGGTCGTCGGCCAGGCGTGGGTGCTCGGCGGGCGGCTGACCTTCGAGCGGCCCGCGGGCGCGTCCACGACGCGGCTGGACGGCTGGGTGCTGCCCGGCCTGGTCGACGCCCACTGCCACGTCGGCATCGGGCCCACCGGCGAGGTCGACGACGCCACCAGCGAGGCGCAGGCGCGCACCGACCGCGACGCCGGTGCCCTGCTGCTGCGCGACGCCGGCTCGGCCTCGCAGACCCGCTGGATCGACGAGCGCGAGGACCTGCCGCGCATCGTGCGCGCGGGCCGGCACCTGGCCCGCACCCGCCGCTACCTGCGGGGGCTGGCGCACGAGGTCGAGCCCGAGGACCTCGTGGAGCACGTGCGCGTGCAGGCCCGTCGCGGGGACGGGTGGGTCAAGCTCGTCGGCGATTGGATCGACCGCTCCCGCGGCGACCTGGCGCCGTGCTGGCCCGTGGACGTCCTCGCCGCCGGCGTGGCCGCCGCCCACGAGCTGGGCGCGCGCGTCACCGTCCACCAGTTCGGCGAGGAGGGGGTCGAGGACCTGCTCACCGCGGGGGTGGACGGCATCGAGCACGGCACGGGGATCACGGCGGCGACGCTGACCGCGGTCGCGGCCGCCGGGGTCGCCGTCGTGCCGACGCTGGTGAACATCGCCACCTTCCCGGGCATCGCCGACCGGGGCGAGGCGAGGTTCCCGCGCTACGCCGCGCACATGAGGGCGCTGCACGAGCGGCGGTACGAGAACGTCGCCGCGCTGCACGCGGCGGGGGTGCCGGTCTTCGCCGGCACCGACGCCGGCAGCGTGCTGCCGCACGGCCTGGTGGTCGACGAGCTGCACGAGCTCGTCGCCGCGGGCCTGTCCCGCACCGCCGCGCTCGACGCCGCGACCTGGGCCGCCCGCCGCTGGCTGGGCCACCCGGCGCTGGCCGAGGGGGCCAGCGCCGACCTGCTCGTCCTCGACGGCGACCCCCGCGCGGACCTGGGCGTGCTGCGCCGCCCGCGGGTGGTGCTGCGCGGGCGCCTCGTGCACGGCTGACGGGCGCTGCGCGGGGCCGGCGAGCTCGGTGTCGAGACGGGTGCGCGACCTCTGGCACAATGCTGGGTGCACTCGAACGTCCAGGGACCCTCTCACCCCGGTCGTCCGCGTCCTTGAGTCCCACCTCTCGGCGTCCCCACACCGAGCGGTGTCCACTCGCCAGATGAGAACCGGGAGACACCCCACACCGTGGCTGTCAAGATTCGCCTGAAGCGCATGGGCCAGATCCGCGCGCCGCACTACCGCATCGTCGTCGCCGACTCGCGCAACAAGCGCGACGGTCGCGCCATCGAGGAGGTCGGGATCTACAACCCGATGACCCACCCCTCGACGATCGAGGTCAAGTCCGAGCGCGTGCAGTACTGGCTCGGTGTCGGCGCGCAGCCGACCGAGCAGGTCGCCGCGCTGCTCAAGGTGACCGGTGACTGGCAGAAGTTCAAGGGCCTGCCGGGTGCCGAGGGCACCTACCAGGTCCCCGCCGCCAACACCAAGGCTCCGCGCATCCCCGCCGGTGGCTCCGCCAAGGCCGCGCAGGCGCCGGCCGAGGCTCCCGCCGAGGCGGAGACCCCGGCCTCGGAGTCCTGACGAGGTGCTCGCGGACGCCCTCGAGCACCTCGTGCGCGGCATCGTCGGGCACCCCGACGACGTGCGCGTGACGTCCAAGGCGTTGCGCCGCGGGTCGCTGCTCGAGGTCCGCGTGCACCCCGAGGACCTCGGCCGCGTCATCGGCCGGGCCGGGCGCACGGCCAAGGCCCTGCGCACCGTGGTCGGTGCGCTGGCCGGTGGCAAGTCGGTCCGCATCGACCTCGTCGACGTCGACCGCCGCTGACGCCGCAGTCCACCCGGAGCGCCGGGGTCGCCAACATGCGACCCCGGCGCTCCGGCGTTCCCCCTACCCCTGGAGCACCCGTGGAGTACGTCGTCGCCCGCATCGGCCGCCCGCACGGCGTGCGCGGCGAGGTGACCGTCGAGGTCCGCACCGACACCCCCGACGAGCGGTTCGCGCCCGGCGCCGTGCTGCGCAGCGAGCCCGGCGGCGAGCGGCTGACCGTGGAGTCGGCCCGCTGGCACAACGGCACCCTGCTGCTGGTCTTCGCCGAGGTCGCCGACCGCGGCGCGGTCGAGCAGCTGCGCGACCGGCTGCTGCTCGTGGACGTCGACGAGGACGCCGGCGTCGCCGAGGAGGACGACGCTTGGTACCCGCACCAGCTGCGGGGGCTGGCCGCGGTCGCCGTGGACGGCACGGCGCTGGGCACGGTCGCCGACCTGCTCACCGGCAACGCCCAGGACGTCCTCGTCGTCACCGGCACCGACGGCGAGGAGGTGCTCGTGCCCTTCGTCACCGCGCTCGTGCCCACCGTCGACGTCGCCGGCGGGCGCGTGGTCCTCGACCCGCCGGGCGGGCTGTTCCGCGAGCTGCCGGGCGAGCGGGTGCCCGGGGACGAGGGCTAGTGCGCATCGACGTCGTCACGATCTTCGGCGAGTACCTGCAGCCGCTCTCGCTCTCGCTCATCGGCAAGGCGCAGGCGCAGGGCCTGCTCGAGGTGCGGGTGCGCGACCTGCGCGAGCACACCCGCGACCGCCACCGCACGGTCGACGACACCCCCTACGGCGGCGGCGCCGGGCTGCTCATGAAGCCGGAGCCGTGGGGCGAGGCCCTGGACGCCGTCCTCGCCGACCCACCCGCGGCCCTGACCGCGGACGCCGCCGAGCGCGGTCCGGTGCTGCTGGTGCCCAGCCCCGTCGGCGAGGTGTTCAGCCAGCGGCTGGCCGTGGAGCTGGCCGCCGAGCCGTGGCTGGTGTTCGCCTGCGGCCGCTACGAGGGGATCGACGCGCGGGTGGTGGAGCACTACCGCACCCGGATCCGGGTGCGGGAGGTCTCCCTGGGCGACTACGTCCTCAACGGCGGGGAGGTGGCCGTGCTGGCCATCACCGAGGCCGTCGCCCGGCTGCTGCCCGGGGTCGTCGGCAACGCGGCGAGCCTGACGGAGGAGAGCCACGCCGCCGAGCACGACGGGCTGCTGGAGCACCCGGCGTACACCAAGCCGGCGAGCTGGCGGGGGCTGGAGGTGCCGGCGGTGCTCTCCAGCGGCCACCACGGCGCCGTGGAGCGCTGGCGGCGCGACGAGGCGCTGCGGCGCACCGCGCGCCGGCGCCCGGACCTGCTGGCGCGGCTGGACCCCTCCCGCTGCGACGCGGCCGACCTGGCCGTGCTGGCCGCCGAGGGCTGGGTGCCCGCCGCCGGCGGATTCCGCCCGGCCGCCGCCGCTGTGGCAGACTGATCCGCTGACACCACCAACCAGCCGTGACGGCCGGTGACCGCTGCCCACGGGCAGTGGCGGACGCGCCTGCCACAGGGGGCGCTCCGGCCGGGAGCACCGTCACGGGCCCAACGCCTGCATCGATGACCTGTGGCGTCGACAGGGGAGAAGAGCGAGAGCCATGCACGTGCTCGACAACGTCGACGCAGCCAGCCTGCGCACCGACGTCCCGGAGTTCCGCGCCGGTGACACCCTCAAGGTCCACGTGAAGGTCGTCGAGGGCAACCGGTCCCGCGTCCAGGTCTTCCAGGGCGTGGTCATCCGCCGCACCGGCGGCGGCGTCCGCGAGAGCTTCACCGTCCGCAAGGTCAGCTTCGGCGTCGGCGTGGAGCGCACCTTCCCGCTGCACACCCCGATCATCGACAAGATCGAGGTCGTCACCCGCGGTGACGTCAAGCGCGCGAAGCTGTACTACCTGCGCGACCTGCGCGGCAAGGCCGCCAAGATCAAGGAGCGCCGCGACACGACGGCGCCCCGCGGCTGACAGCAGCAGTCCCGCACGAGCCGGGTCCCGCACCGCGGGGCCCGGCTCGTGCGCGTCCGGGCCGTGTCGCCCGGCCCCGCGCCGACGACGCCGCTTAGAGTGTCCCGGCCGCACCCCGGCGAGGACCACGAGGCAGGAGTTCCGTGACGACCACCCAGCCGTCGCCGACCGCCGGGCGCGCCCGCTCCCGCGGTGCACGGGCGGTGCTCGTGCTCGCCCTGGCCCTGCTGCTCGCGCTGCTCGTGCGCAGCTTCGTCGTGCAGACGTTCTCCATCCCCTCGGACTCCATGCAGCCGACCCTGCGCTCGGGGGAGCGGGTGCTGGTCTGGCGCGCGGGCGCCTCCGAGGTGCGCCGCGGCGACGTCGTGGTCTTCGACGGCACCGGCACCTTCGCCGACGCCCCGCCGCCGCCGCAGGGGCTGGCCCGCCTCGGCGACGCCGTCGCCTCGCTGCTGGGCTTCCGGCCCGGGGAGACCGACTACGTCAAGCGCGTCGTGGGCCTGCCCGGGGAGCGCATCACGTGCTGCGACGAGCAGGGCCGCCTCCTCGTGGACGGCCGGCCGCTGGCGGAGCCGTACCTGCAGCCGGGGGAGGCCCCCAGCGACGTGCGCTTCGACATCGAGGTCCCCAGTGGCAGGCTGTGGGTGATGGGCGACCACCGCAGCGACTCCGTCGACTCCCGCTCCCACCTCGGCTCGCCCGGCGGCGGCACGGTCTCGGTCGACGACGTCGTGGGGCGGGTGGTCGCCGTGACCTGGCCGCTGCGGTCGGTCGGCGCGGTCGAACGGGGGAGCGGTTCGTGAGCACGGATCCCGACGCGGACGCGTCGGCGCAGGAGCAGCCGCCCGCCCCGCGCCGGTCCCCGGCCGGCGGGGTGCTGGGGGCGGTCAAGGAGACCGTGCTGGTGGTGGCGGTGGCCCTGGTGGTCTCGCTGGTGGTCAAGACCTTCCTGCTGCAGGCCTTCTTCATCCCCTCGCAGTCGATGGAGCAGACCCTCGACATCGGCGACCGCGTCGTCGTCAGCAAGCTGACGCCCGGCCCCTTCGAGCTGCACCGCGGCGACGTGGTCGTCTTCTCCGACCCCGGCGGCTGGCTCACCCCGAGCGCTCCCGCCCAGCGCGGGCCCGTCGGCACGGTCGTCGCGGAGGCGCTGACCTTCGTCGGCCTGCTGCCGGAGGACTCCGACGACCACCTCATCAAGCGGGTGGTCGGCCTGCCCGGCGACCGCGTGGCCTGCTGCGACGCCTCCGGGCGCATCACCGTCAACGACACCCCGGTCGACGAGAGCGCCTACCTCTTCCCCGGTGCCCAGCCCAGCGAGCAGGCCTTCGACGTCGTCGTGCCCGAGGGCGAGCTGTGGGTGATGGGCGACAACCGCGCCGAGTCGGCGGACTCGCGCTACAACCGCGACAAGCCCCACGGCGGGTTCGTGCCCGTGGACCTGGTCGTCGGGCGGGCGTACGCGGTGGTGTGGCCCGTGGGGCACTGGGACTGGCTGAGCACTCCCGACGACTTCGACGACGTCGGCGGCGCCTCGGGGACCGGGTGACGACCCCCGCCCGCCCCGGCACCCGCCGGCCCGCGTCGACCCCGCCGTCGCTGCGCCTGGAGCGCCGGCTGCTGCGCGCCGGGCACCGGCTGGTCGCCGGCATGGACGAGGTGGGCCGCGGCGCCCTCGCCGGGCCGGTCAGCGTCGGGGTGGTCCTCGTCGACGCCGCGACGACGACCGCGCCCACCGGGCTGCGCGACTCCAAGCTGCTGACGCCCGCGGCCCGCGAGGCCCTCGCGCCGAAGGTGCGCCGCTGGGCGCTCTCCTGGGCGGTGGGCCACGCCGAGCCGGCGGAGATCGACGCCCTCGGCATCGTGGCCGCCCTGCGGCTGGCGGGGCGGCGGGCGCTGGCCCAGCTGCCGGAGCAGCCGTCGGTGCTCGTCCTCGACGGCAACCACGACTGGCTCAGCGACCCCCGCGAGCCCTCGCTGCTCGACGAGCTGCAGGCGCCGGTGCTGCCCTGCCCCGCTCCGGCGGTGACCACCCGGGTCAAGGCGGACACGACGTGCGCCGCCGTGGCGGCCGCCAGCGTGCTCGCCAAGACGACGCGGGACGCGCTCATGGCCGAGCGCCACGAGGAGCACCCGCACTACGGCTGGGCGGGCAACAAGGGCTACAGCGCGCCGGAGCACCTGCAGGCGCTCGGGCTGCACGGCAGCTGCCCGCAGCACCGCCGCAGCTGGCGCCTGCCCGGGCTGGCGGTGCCGACGCCCCGGCAGGACACCGGCGCGCGGGCCGAGGCGGCTGCCGACGCCGGTGGCGCGCGGAAGGCATGATGGGCACGTGAGCGCCGAGGACCTCGAGAACTACGAGACCGAGATGGAGCTGCAGCTCTACCGGGAGTACCGGGACGTCGTGTCGCTCTTCTCCTACGTGGTCGAGACCGAGCGGCGCTTCTACCTGGCCAACTCGGTCGACCTGCAGGTGCGGACGGCCGACGGCGAGACGTACTTCGAGGTGAACCTGCACGACGCCTGGGTCTGGGACGTCTACCGCCCCGCCCGCTTCGTGCGCGACGTGCGGGTGGTGACGTTCAAGGACGTCAACGTCGAGGAGCTGCAGAAGCGCGACATCGAGGTCCCCGACACCCCCGAGCTGCGCGACCGCTGACCCGGCTCCATCCACGGAGCGGATGGGCCCATCGGTAACGCTCCTGGCCCCGCCGTCGATGGAGGGGGTGGGACGCGCCCCAGTACCGGGGGGTCGACGGGGCGCGTCCCCACCCGCACCCCCACCCGCGTCGCCGCCGTCCGCACAGCCGCACCGGTGCGCCCCTGCGTCCACAGGACGCCGCGGCCGGCGCCGACGACCCGCGCCGACCGGCCAGCCTCCTGCGTGGAGGTGGTGCGCGTGCGCGCGAAGGACGCCGTGGGGCGGTACGGGGAACGGGTGGCCGCGCGGCTGCTGGCGGAGGCCGGCATGGCGGTGCTGGAGACGAACTGGCGCTGCCGCTCCGGCGAGGTCGACATCGTCGCCCGCGACGGCGACTGCCTGGTGCTGTGCGAGGTCAAGACCCGCCGCAGCGGCCGGGCCGGCAGCGCCCTGGAGGCGGTCACCCCCCGCAAGGTCGGCAGGTTGCGGGGCCTGGCGGCCGAGTGGCTCCGGGCGCACCCGGAGGTGTCCCCGCCGCGCGTCCGCCTCGACGTGGTGGCCGTGACCGTCGCCGAGCGGGGCGCGGCCCGCGTCGAGCACGTGCGGGGGGTCGGCTGATGCCCCTGGCCCGCGCCCTCGCCGTCGGCCTGGTCGGCCTGGAGGGCCACCTGGTGCAGGTGGAGGCCGACATCGCCGCCGGCCTGCCCGCCTTCGTCCTCGTCGGCCTGCCCGACGCCTCGCTGCACGAGGCCAAGGACCGCGTGCGCGCCGCCGCGGCCAACTCCGGCTGCCCGCTGCCCCAGCAGCGCATCACCGTCAACCTGTCCCCGGCGACGCTGCCCAAGACCGGCTCGTCCTTCGACCTCGCGGTCGCCGTCGCCACGCTGACGGCCGCCGGCGTCCTGCCGGCGGAGGCGTCCGCGGACGCGGTCCACCTGGGGGAGCTGGGGCTGGACGGCAGCGTGCGCGCCGTCGACGGCGTCCTGCCCGCCGTGCTGGCGGCCGCGCGCGCCGGGGTGCAGCGCGTGGTGGTGCCCGAGGCCACGGCCGAGGAGGCCGCGCTCGTGCCCGGCGTGCACGTGCGGGGGGTGCGCTGGCTGGCCGAGCTCGTCGCCGACTACCGCGGCGACCCGCCGCCGCAGCTGCCGGAGGCGCCCCGCGCCTTCACCCCGCCCGAGCGCCCGGGCAGCACCGCGGCGCCGGACATGGCCGACGTCCTCGGCCAGGGCGAGGCCCGCTTCGCCCTGGAGGTGGCCGCCGCGGGTGCGCACCACCTGCTCATGAGCGGCCCGCCCGGGGCTGGCAAGACGATGCTGGCCGCCCGGCTGCCGGGGCTGTTGCCCGACCTCGACGAGGACGCCGCGCTGGAGGTCACCGCGGTGCACTCGGTGGCCGGTGCGCTGCGCGGGCGCGCCGGGACGGCGCTGGTCACCCGACCGCCCTACGAGGACCCCCACCACACCGCCTCGGTCGCCTCCGTCGTCGGCGGCGGCAGCGGGGTGCCCCGCCCGGGAGCCGTCTCCCGCGCGCACCGCGGCGTGCTCTTCCTCGACGAGGCGCCGGAGTTCGAGACCCGCGTGCTGGAGGCCCTGCGCCAGCCGCTGGAGCAGGGTGAGCTGGTGCTGCACCGCGCCCGCGGCACCGCCCGCTACCCGGCGAGGTTCCAGCTCGTGCTGGCCGCCAACCCCTGCCCCTGCGGGCGGGCCGTCGGCAGGGGGCTGGAGTGCACCTGCAGCCCGCAGGCGCGCCGCCGCTACGCGGCCAAGCTGTCCGGTCCGCTGCTGGACCGGGTCGACGTGCAGGTGCACGTGCAGGCCGTCACGCGCGCCCAGGTGGCCGAGGCGGGTGCGGGGGAGCCCACCGCCCTCGTGGCGGCCCGCGTCGCCGCCGCCCGCGAGGTCGCCGCCCGGAGGCTGGCGCCGCACGGCCTGCGCACCAACGGCGAGCTGCGCGGTCCGCTGCTGCGCGGTGCGCTGCGCTTGCCCGCGCCCGTCACCGCCGACCTCGAGCGCGCGCTGGAGCGCGGCGCCCTCACGCTGCGCGGGGTGGACCGGGTCCTGCGGCTGGCCTGGACGGTCGCCGACCTGCGGGGTGCGCCCGCACCGGGCCGCGACGACGTCGGCCGGGCGCTGGCGCTGCGGGGCGCCGCGGCGGCCGCGGGGGCGGCCGCGTGAGCGCCCCGGCGCTCCCGCCCGCGCTGCGCCCGGCGCTGGAGGACGAGCGGCTGGCCCGGGCGGCCTGGAGCCGGCTGGCCGAACCCGGGGACGCCGCGGCCGCCCAGCTGGTCGCCGAGGTGGGGGCCGCCCTCGCCCTGGAGGCCGTCGTCACCGGCCGCGGACCGCAGCGCTGGCGGACCCGGCTGGAGCACGTCGACCCGGCCGCCGACCTCGCCGCGGTGCGGGCCGCCGGCGGCCGGCTGCTCGTGCCCGGTGACGACGAGTGGCCGCAGCAGCTGACCGACCTGGACCGCGCGCCCGCCACCGGCGGCCGCCCGCTCGGAGCGCCGTTCTGCCTGTGGGCGCGCGGCCCGGCCGACCCGGCCGCCGCCGGCGCGCGCAGCGTCGCCCTCGTCGGGTCGCGGGCGTGCACCGCCTACGGCGAGCACGTCGGCGCCGAGCTGGCCGCCGGGGTGGCCGACCGCGGGTTCACCGTCGTCAGCGGCGGCGCCTTCGGCATCGACGCCGCCGCCCACCGGGCGGCGCTCGCGGTGGGCGGCACGAGCGTGGCCGTCCTGGCCTGCGGGGTGGACCGCGCCTACCCGCCCGGGAACGCGGCGCTGCTGGCCCGCCTGGCCGAGCGCGGCGCGCTCGTCAGCGAGGTGCCGCCGGGTTCCGCACCGACGCGCTGGCGCTTCCTGGAGCGCAACCGCCTGATCGCCGCGCTCACCGGCGGCACCGTCGTGGTGGAGGCGGCCTGGCGCTCGGGGGCGCTGTCGACGGCCGACCGCGCCGAACGGCTGCTGCGCCCGGTGGGGGCCGTCCCCGGTCCGGTGACCTCCCCGGCCTCCGCCGGCTGCCACCGGCTGCTGCGCGAGCGCGGGGCGGTCTGCGTGACCGGCGCCGACGAGGTCGCCGAGCTCGTCGGCTCCCTCGACGCCGACGTGCTCGCGCCGCGCACCGGTGAGCGGCGACCGCTGGACGGCCTGGACCGCGAGGAGCTGCGGGTGGCCGAGTGCCTGCCGCGCCGCGGCGGTGCGGACCTGGAGCGGCTGGCGCGCGATGCCGCCCTGGAGGTCGCCACCGTGCAGGCGGTGCTCGGCAGGTTGCGGCTGTCGGGACTGGCCGTGCGCGGCGAGGACGGCTGGCGGCGCGGGGTGTGAGGTGGAAAACCGTTGGGGCAGCGGGCGTCGCGCGGGTAGCGTCGATCCCCGTGCCTGCCGCCGGAACGCGGCCGCAGGACGTGAGGGGAAGGGGAGAGCCGTGGAGAGGCTGAACGACAAGCTCGTCAACTGGGCGTCCGTCCTGGAGGAGGGCACCCGGCGCCAGGCCGAGCTCGCGTCGACGATGCCGTTCATCCACCCGCACATCGCCCTGATGCCCGACGCCCACCTGGGCAAGGGGGCGACCGTCGGTTCGGTCATCCCCACCGACGGGGCGATCGTCCCCGCCGCCGTCGGGGTCGACATCGGCTGCGGCATGATCGCGCTGCGCACGCAGTTCACCGCCGACGACCTCGCCGGCCGGCGGCTGTCGGTGCTGCGCGAGTCGATCGAGCGCAGCGTCCCGCTGTCGGCGGGGGCGGCCAACCGCCGCGTCTCGGCCACCGCGCAGCCGAGGGTGGAGGAGCTGGAGGCGCTGCACCCCGAGCGCGCGGCGTTCCGCGAGCAGCTGGTGCCCCGCTGGCGGCTGGCGCTGGGGACGCTCGGCTCCGGCAACCACTTCATCGAGGTGTCGGTCGACGAGACCTCGGCGGTCTGGATCTTCCTGCACTCCGGTTCGCGCGGGCCGGGGAACCGGCTGGCGATGCACCACATCCGCATCGCGCAGGACGTCTGCGCCCGCGCGGGGGTGCAGCTGCCCGACCGGGACCTCGCCCACCTCACCGAGGGCACCGCGGAGTTCGACGACTACGTGGCGGACCTGCAGTGGGCGCAGCACTTCGCGCTGCTCAACCGCGAGGAGATGGTGGACCGGGTGGCGCGGCAGCTCTCGGAGTTCCTCGGGACGCCCGTGGTCGAGCAGGAGCGCATCAACTGCCACCACAACTACACCGCCCGCGAGGAGCACTACGGCCGGCAGGTGTGGCTGTCGCGCAAGGGCGCCATCCGCGCCGACGCTGGCCGGCCGGGGCTCGTGCCGGGGTCGATGGGCACCGCGAGCTACGTCGTCGTCGGCAAGGGCAACCGCGAGTCGCTGAACTCCTCCCCGCACGGGGCGGGGCGCGAGTACAGCCGGTCCGCGGCGCGGCGCACCTTCACCCGCGAGCAGCTGCGGGAGGCGATGCGCGGCATCGAGTACCGCGACACCGACGCCTTCCTCGACGAGATCCCGGCCGCGTACAAGGACATCGACCGGGTCATGGCCGACGCCGCCGACCTCGTCGAGGTCCGGCACGTGCTGCGCCAGCTCGTCAACGTCAAGGGCGACTGAGCCCGCACCCGGCGGCTGCCGGACCGGTGCACCGGGGCGACCCGGTGCACCGGCCCGGCACCGCCCGGCACCGCCCGGTTCCTGCGCGGTGCCTCGCACCGCGCGGCGCGGGAGCCCCCGGTGCGCGCCGTCACGGGGCCCGCGGAGGCGGGGTGGCGTCGTCGGCGGGAGCCCTCCGCCGGGGCGCCGGGGGACCGCGGGGGGCCCTGGGGGACCTCGTGCGGTCCGCGTCGTGCGGCAGCGGTGCCCGTGCTCGACGGAGGAGTCGACTCTCGTAGCGTACGGGAGTCGGCTCGTCACGCTACGCTGTCGAGGACGCAGACGTACACGCACGTCTCCGTGGAACGGTCGCGGAGATCGCACCGGCAGGTCCGTCCCCGGGCCTGGCGGCCGGGGGGAGGACCACTGTGGATGCAGCAGCGGGGCGCGAGCGCGCGGCCACCGCGCCGTCGGAGCGCGTCCAGCCCGACCTGCGCATCGTCGAGGGCGCCGGCACCACGGCGGGCGCGCCGGTCGCGGACACGGTGGTCGCGGACCCGGTCGAGGAGGTCCGCCCCGCCGGCCGGCCGCAGGCCAACGCCCGCTTCACCAGCCGCAAGGGTCCCTCCACGCCCGAGCAGGAGGAGGCCGAGGCCGCCCTGCGGGCCATGTGGGAGGACTTCAAGGCCACCGCCGACCCCGTGGTCCGCGAGAAGCTGATCATGCACTACTCCCCGCTGGTCAAGTACGTCGCCGGCCGGGTGGGCGTCGGGCTGCCCCCGAACATCGAGCAGGCCGACCTGGTCTCCTACGGGATCTTCGGCCTCATCGACGCGATCGAGAAGTTCGACATCGAGCGCGCCATCAAGTTCGAGACGTACGCCATCTCCCGCATCCGCGGCGCCATCATCGACGAGCTGCGGGCCATCGACTGGATCCCGCGCTCGGTGCGCAGCAAGGCCCGCGAGGTCGAGCGCACCTACGCCACCCTCGAGGGCGAGCTGCACCGCACCCCGACCGAGGCCGAGGTGGCCGAGCGCATGGGCATCGCGCTGACCGACCTGCACCACATCTTCAGCCAGGTCTCCTACGTCAACGTCGTCGCCCTCGACGAGCTGCTCAGCGTCTCGGGGGAGAAGGGCGACAAGCTCTCCCTCGTCGACACCCTCGAGGACACCAAGGCCGAGGACCCGGTCGCGGCGTTCGAGAGCGAGGAGACGAAGTTCCTGCTCTCGCGGGCCATCAACCAGCTGCCCGAGCGGGAGAAGATCGTCGTCACCCTCTACTACTACGAGGGCCTGACCCTGGCCGAGATCGGCCGCGTGCTCGGCGTCACCGAGTCGCGCATCTGCCAGATGCACACCAAGGCCGTCCTGCAGCTGCGCGGCAAGCTCTCCGACGCGGGCTGACGCCGCCCGGCGCCGGCCCGCGCGGTGCGCGCGGGCCCGTCACGGCCGCCCCAGCGGCAGCAGCACCGGCGCGCCGCCCCGCAGCCGGGCGAGCGGGTCGAGGTAGTCCTCACCGCGCCGCAACCCCAGGTGCAGGCAGGTGGGCGCGCAGTGCCGCGGGGCGGCGGCCACCGCCCCCAGCACGCCGGAGCGCTGCACCACCTGCCCCGCGGCGACGGCGGCCACCACCGGCTCGTAGGTCGTGCGGCTGCCGTCGGCGTGGGCCACGACGACCACGCCGCGCCCCGCCACCGGACCGGCGAACGCCACCGACCCGGCCGACACCGCGAGCACCGGCTGACCCGCCGCCGCGGCCAGGTCGAGCCCGCGGTGACCGGCGGCGTAGCGGCCGACCTCGTCGTGGCCGCGCAGCACCTGCGGCACCGGCGACAGCGGCCAGCTCCAGCGCGCTGCGGCCGGTGGTGCGGGCGGGCCCACGTCCCCCGGCGCCGGCGGCGCGGGAGCGGCCACGACCGCCGCGGCGACCAGGCCGGCGGACAGGCCGGCGGACAGGCCGGCGGACAGGGCTCCGAGGGACCACGCCGAGGAGGGCACCGCCGCAGCGTGGCCACGGGCCCTGCGCGGTGCGGGGCGCGGCCGGCCGGGTGTGGACGCGGCAGGTGGCGGCGCCGCTGTGCGGACCGCGCGGGCCCCTCGTGCCAGGGTGGCCGCGTGCCCGCACCGCTGCCCGGCCCACCCCCCGGCCCCGCGCCCGCGCCCGCGACCCGGAGCGTGCCCCGCCCCCTCCTCGTGGTCGTCTGCGGGCTGCCCGGTGCCGGCAAGAGCGCCCTCGCCGACGCCCTCGGCCGGGCGCTGCCCGCCCCGGTGCTGTCCGTCGACCCGGTCGAGGCGGCGCTGTGGCGTGCCGGGATCGGGCGCGAGCAGCCGACCGGGCTCGCCGCCTACGCCGTCGCCCAGGAGCTCGCCGGCAGGGTCCTCGCCCTCGGGCAGGCGGTCGTGGCCGACGCCGTCAACGACGCGCCGCAGGCGCGGGCGGCCTGGGCGGACCTCGCGCGCACCCGCGGCGCCCGCTGCCGCTTCGTGGAGGTGCGCTGCCCCGACGAGCAGCTGCACCGCCGGCGCCTGGAGACCCGCGTGCGCGACCTGGACGGCTTCCCCGAACCGGCCTGGGAGGCGGTGCAGCGCCGCCGCGCCGCCTTCGCGGACTGGACCGGCGAGCGCCTCGTGGCCGACAGCCGGCGCCCGCTGCCCGAGCTCGTCAGCGAGGTCCTGGCCGACCTGGCCGAGCCGGCCCGGCCGCTCCACCCGGCCGACCCCGCCGACCCCGCCGACCCGGTGACGAGCCCGCCGCCGCGCAGCTGACGCACGTCGTCGTCCACGGCCGCGCGGCCAGGCGCTCGGCGGCGATCGGCCGGCCGCAGCGCTCGCAGCGCCCGAAGCCCGGCTCGTCGAGGCGGGCGAGGGCGTCGGTCAGCTGCACCAGCCGCTCGCGGACCTGGGCGAGCACGGCCGCGACCTGGGCGCGCTCGAACGCCGTGGTCGACCCCTCGGGATCGTGCTCGTCGTCGGCGGTCCCCTCCGCGGCGGCCTCGAGGGCGCTGGCGAGCTCGCGCTCCAGGGCGCGCTCGCGCTCGCGGGCCTGCGCCCGCTCGGCCTCCAGCGCCGCGCGCAGCTCCCCGCCCCCGCTCACCGCGCGCTCACCGCCGATCACCGCGGCCGCAGCGCCTGCAGGCGCTGCACCGCCTCCTGCAGGACGGCGTCGGACTTGCAGAAGGTGAAGCGCACCAGCGGGCGCACCGCCTCGGCCGCCGGGGAGCCCTCCTCGCAGAAGGCGGACAGCGGGACGCCGACGACCCCGGCGAGCTCGGGCAGCCGCCGGCACAGGTCGGTGCCGTCGTCGTGGCCCAGCGGTCGCGGGTCGGCCACGACGAAGTACGTGCCCGCGGGCACCGACACCCCGAAGCCCGCCGAGCGCAGGCCCTCCACCAGCAGGTCCCGGCGCCGCTGCAGGTCGGCGGCCAGCCCCCGGTAGAAGACGTCGGGCAGCGCCAGCGCCGCCGCCACGGCCGGCTGGAACGGCGCCGCGTTGACGTAGGTGAGGAACTGCTTGACGGTGCGCACGGCCGCCACGAGCTCGGCGGGGCCGCTGACCCAGCCGACCTTCCAGCCCGTGACCGAGAACGTCTTGCCCGCCGAGGAGACGGTGAGCGTGCGCTCGGCCATGCCCGGCAGCGTCGCCACCGGCACGTGCGCCGCGCCGTCGAACACGAGGTGCTCGTAGACCTCGTCGGTGAGCACCACCGCGTCGGCGGCGACGGCCAGCCGGGCGACCTCGGCGACGGCCGCGGCCGGCAGCACCGTGCCGGTGGGGTTGTGCGGGGTGTTGAGCAGCACCAGCCGGGTGCGCTCGGAGAAGGCCGCCCGCAGCGCGGCCGCGTCCACGGCGAAGCCGCCGGCCCCGTCGGGCACCAGCGGCACCGAGCGCTGCACCGCGCCGGCGAGGGCGATGACGGCGGCGTAGGAGTCGTAGGCGGGCTCGAGCACCACGACCTCGTCGCCCGGCTCGCACAGCGCGAGCACGCTCGCGGCGATCGCCTCGGTGGCCCCGGCCGTCACGAGCACCTGCGTGCCCGGGTCCAGGTGCAGGCCGTAGAAGCGCTCCTGGTGCGCGGCGACGGCCTCCAGCAGGGCACCGACCCCGGTGCCGGGCGGGTACTGGTTGGCGCCGGAGCGGATCGCGGCGACCGCGTCGTCGAGCAGGGAGGCGGGGCCGTCGGCGTCCGGGAAGCCCTGGCCGAGGTTGACGGCGCCCGTGCGCAGCGCCAGGGCGGACATCTCCGCGAACACCGTGGGCCCGAAGCGCCGCATCCGCCGCACCACCGGCGGGCTCCACCGCGCGGCGGGTGCGGAGCCCGGCGCGGAGGCCGGCGCGGGAGCCGGGGACGGGGCCGGCGAGGGGGTGCCGGGAGCGGGCGACGCGCCGCGGTCGAGACCAGTGCTCACGACCCGTAGACTACGAGTGCACCTCGTGCGCGCCGATCCCGGCGCACGCGGGTGACACCGCGTCCCCGCAGTCTGCGCAGCAGGGCAGCACCCTCTCGGTCCACCCGGTCCTCCGGGTGGTCGGGTGCGCCGGGGACCAGGCGCGGCGGGCCGACCGGCCCGCGGCGGGAAACCGATCGGCCCCGACCGCGGGGCCGGCACGAGGAGGACCACCCATGGCCGTCGTGACGATGCGCCAGCTGCTCGAGTCCGGTGTGCACTTCGGGCACCAGACCCGTCGCTGGAACCCCAAGATGAAGCGCTTCCTGTTCACGGAGCGCAACGGCATCTACATCATCGACCTGCAGCAGTCGCTGTCGTTCATCGACCGCGCCTACGACTTCGTCAAGGAGACCGTCGCCCACGGCGGCTCGATCCTGTTCATCGGGACGAAGAAGCAGGCCCAGGAGTCGATCGCCGAGCAGGCCCGCCGCGTCGGGATGCCCTACGTCAACCAGCGCTGGCTGGGCGGCATGCTCACCAACTTCTCCACCGTCTCCAAGCGGCTCACGCGCCTGCGCGAGCTCGAGGAGGTCGACTTCGACGACGTGGCCGGCTCCGGCCTGACGAAGAAGGAGCTCCTCGTCCTGCGCCGCGAGAAGGAGAAGCTGGACAAGACCCTCGGCGGCATCCGCGACATGGCGAAGGTCCCCTCCGCCGTGTGGATCGTGGACACCAACAAGGAGCACCTGGCCGTCGACGAGGCCAAGAAGCTGAACATCCCCGTCGTCGCGATCCTGGACTCCAACTGCGACCCGGACGACGTGGACTACCGCATCCCCGGCAACGACGACGCGATCCGCTCCGTCACGCTGCTGACGCGGGTCATCGCCGACGCCGTCGCCGAGGGCCTGCAGGTCCGCCACGGCCAGCGCACCGAGGCCGGCTCCGACGCCGCCGAGCCGCTGGCCGCCTGGGAGCAGGACCTGCTCGCCGGCAGCGAGAACATCCAGTCCGGCGGCTCCGAGTCGACCGCGACCGTCGAGGCCGCCAGCCGCCCCGAGGCCGCCGCGGCCGCCGCCGCGACCGGCCAGGACGCCGAGGCCGTCGCGCTCTCCGGCGACGAGCCCACCGAGTCCGAGGCCCCGTCGCAGACCGTCGGCGCCTCCACCCAGGCCTGACCGGACGGACGCCTGGAGACGCCCCGGGCCGCGAGGCCCGGGGCGTCCGCACGTCCGGCTCAGGACGTCGACCACCGCTTTCGAAGCTGACGAGAGGAACGACCGTGGCTGCGTACACCGCCGCTGACGTCAAGGCGCTGCGCGAGAAGACCGGCGCCGGCATGCTGGACTGCAAGAACGCGCTCGTCGAGGCCGAGGGCGACGTCGAGAAGGCCATCGAGCTGCTGCGCATCAAGGGCCAGAAGGGCGTGGCCAAGCGCGAGGACCGCGACGCCTCGAACGGCCTGGTCGCCGTGCACACCGACGGTGGCCTCGGCGTCATGGTGCAGCTGAACTGCGAGACCGACTTCGTCGCCAAGAGCGAGGGCTTCGTCACCCTGGCCCAGCAGGTGCTGGACCAGGCCGTGGCCGTGGCCGCCACCGACGCCGAGTCGCTGCTGGCCTCCGACCTCGGCGGCCGCACCGTCCAGCAGCTGCTGGACGAGGCGAACGCCACGATGGGCGAGAAGATCCTCGTCCCGCGCGTGGCGCGCATCGAGGGCACCCACGTGTCCTCGTACCTGCACCGCACCGCGACCGACCTGCCGCCCACCATCGGCGTGCTGGTCGCCCTCGACACCGCGAACGAGGAGATCGGCAAGGACGTGGCGATGCACACCGCCGCGATGAGCCCGACCTACCTCACGCGCGAGGAGGTGCCGGCCGAGAAGGTCGAGAGCGAGCGCCGCATCGCCGAGGAGACCGCCCGCGAGGAGAACAAGCCCGAGGCGGCGATGGCGAAGATCGTCGAGGGCCGCGTGAACAGCTTCTTCAAGGACAACGTCCTGCTGGAGCAGCCGTTCGCCAAGGACCCCAAGACGACCATCACCAAGCTGCTGGCCGGGGCCGGGGTGCACGTGACCGCCTTCGCGCGCTTCCGCGCCGGCGCCTGAGACGTCCTGGACGGGGCGGGGAGACCACGGTCTCCCCGCCCCGTTCGCGCGTCCAGCGCCCCCTCGCGGCCCGGCCCCGCCCGGTGCGGCCGCACGTCCGGACCAGCCCGCCGCGAGCGGGCGCGACCGGCGCGCGCCGGGTGCGGCACACTGCCCCGGACCCCTGTGAGCACAGCCACCCCCACCGACAGCGAGGAGCCCCCCGCGTGAGCGAACCCAGCCTGACCGTCGACCTGGAAGCCGGCACGGTCGAGCCGGCCCCCGCCTACCGGCGGGTCCTGCTGAAGCTGTCGGGGGAGTTCTTCGGCAACGGCCACGTCGGTGTCGACCCCGACGTCATCGCCCAGGTCGCCCGGGAGATCGCCAGCGGGGTCAAGCAGGGCGTGCAGGTCGCCATCGTCGTCGGCGGCGGCAACTTCTTCCGCGGCGCCGAGCTGTCCCAGCGCGGCATGGAGCGCAGCCGCGCCGACTACATGGGCATGCTGGGCACGGTCATGAACGCCCTCGCCCTGCAGGACTTCCTCGAGCAGGCCGGTGTCGACACCCGCGTGCAGACGGCCATCACGATGGGCCAGGTCGCCGAGCCGTACATCCCGCGCCGGGCCATCCGGCACATGGAGAAGAACCGCGTGGTCATCTTCGGCGCCGGCGCCGGCATGCCCTACTTCTCCACCGACACCGTGGCGGCCCAGCGCGCGCTGGAGGTGCGCGCCGACGCCGTCCTCATGGCCAAGAACGGCGTGGACGGCGTCTACACGGGCGACCCGCGCAAGGACCCGACCGCCACGAAGATCGACACCATCAGCTACGCCGAGGCGCTGCGGCAGGGCCTGCGGGTGGTCGACACGACGGCCTTCAGCCTCTGCATGGACAACGGCCTGCCGATGGTCGTCTTCGGCATGGAGGGCCAGGGCGTGGCGCGCGCGCTGCGGGGTGAGAGGATCGGCACGCAGGTGATCGCGGGCTGAGGCGCCCGCGGCCCGCGCTGCGGGACCGCGGAGCGGGCAGGACGCGCCGGAACGAAGGACGAAGGGACCACCGTGATCGACGACACCCTCCTCGAGGCCGAGGAGAAGATGGAGAAGGCGGTCGAGGTCGCCAAGGAGGACTTCGCCGCGATCCGCACCGGCCGGGCGAACGCCGCGATGTTCTACAAGATCATGGTGGACTACTACGGCGCGCCCACGCCGCTGCAGCAGCTGGCGAGCTTCCAGATCCCCGAGGCCCGCTCGGTCCTCATCACCCCCTTCGACCGGGGCGCGATGAGCGAGATCGAGAAGGCGCTGCGCAACTCCGACCTGGGCGTCAACCCCGGCAACGACGGCAACGTCATCCGCATCGTGCTGCCGCAGCTGACCGAGGAGCGGCGCAAGGACTACATCAAGCTCGCCCGCTCCAAGGCCGAGGACGCGCGCGTCTCGCTGCGCAACGTCCGCCGGCGCGCCAAGGAGGAGCTGGACCGCATCGTCAAGGACGGTGAGGCCGGCGAGGACGAGGTCGGGCGCGCGGAGAAGGAGCTGGAGTCGGTGACGAAGAAGCACGTCGACGCCGTCGACGAGCTCCTGAAGAACAAGGAAGCGGAACTGCTGGCGGTGTGAACCAGTCGGCACCTGACGCGTCGGCCGGCCCGCAGGCCGGCCCCGGTCCCGCGGCGGGCAGGCCCCCGCGGCGGGCCGGCCGCAACCTGCCCGCCGCCATCGGGGTGGGGGTGGGCCTGGGCGCGGTCCTCGTCCTGAGCCTCTTCGTGCGCCGCGAGGCCTTCCTCGTGCTCGCCTCGGCGGCCGTGCTCTGCGGCTGCGTCGAGATGGTGCGGGCCTTCCGCGCCCGCCACCTGCGCATCCCCGTGCTGCCGCCGGTGGCGGGGACGCTGGCCATGCTGCCGGGGGCGTACCTGGGCGGCGGCGAGACCCTCTTCGTCGCCTACGTGCTGACCGTGCTCGCCGTGCTGGTGTACCGGCTGGTGTCCTCCGGCGGCGACCACGGCTCGCCGCTGGTGGTGCCGGCGGTGCGCGACGTGGCGGCCGGGGTCTTCATCGTCAGCTACGGCCCGCTGCTGGCCGGCTTCGCCATGCTCATGCTCGCGGCCGACGACGGCCCCTGGCGGGTGCTGCTGTTCGTGCTGCTCGTCGTGGGCAGCGACGTCGGCGGCTACGCCGCGGGGGTCCTCTTCGGCCGCCACCCGATGGCGCCCACGGTCAGCCCGAAGAAGTCCTGGGAGGGCACGGCCGGCTCGGTGCTGGTGGGCGCGCTCGCCGGCGCGCTCGCCCTGCCGCTGGCGCTGGGCGGCCCGTGGTGGGGCGGTCTGCTCCTCGGCGTGGTGACGGTGGCCGTCGCGGTGCTGGGCGACCTGTCGGAGTCGATGCTCAAGCGCGACCTGGGCATCAAGGACATGGGCACGCTGCTGCCCGGTCACGGCGGGGTCATGGACCGCCTGGACTCGCTGCTGCCGGCCGCTCCCGTCGTGCACCTGCTGCTGCTCTGGCTCCTCGGTCCCTGAGGCGCGCGGCGGGCCCCGCGCACGCCCTTACCATGGAGCCACGATGACGACTCCACTGGACGCACCCCTGCGCGAGCCGCTGCCGCTGGCCCCTGCCGGCCCCGGCCAGCTCGTCATGTCGGCTCCCCGGCGCGGCAAGCCGCCGCGCCACTTCGCCGACCTCGAGCCCGCCGAGCGCGCGGAGGCGATGGTCGCCCTCGGGGAGAAGCCCTTCCGCGGCAAGCAGCTGGCCACCCAGTGGTTCGAGCGGCTCGAGGACGACCCGGAGCGGATGACGGACCTGCCGGCCGCCAGCCGCGCCCGCATCGCCGAGGCCCTGCTGCCGACGCTGCTGACGCCGGTGCGCACCCTGGCCGCCGACAAGGGGACCACCGTCAAGACGCTGTGGCGCCTGCACGACGGCGCCCTCGTCGAGTCGGTCCTCATGCGCTACAAGAACCGCGACACCCTGTGCATCTCCAGCCAGGCCGGCTGCGGGATGAACTGCCCCTTCTGCGCGACCGGCCAGGCCGGCCTGACGCGCAACCTGTCGACCGCCGAGATCGTCGAGCAGGTGACCGCGGCCTCCCGCGCGCTGGCCCGCGGCGAGGTCGCCGGCGGCCCCGGGCGCGTGTCCAACGTCGTCTTCATGGGCATGGGCGAGGCGCTGGCCAACTACAGGTCGGCCGTCGCCGCCGTGCGCCGGCTCACCGCCCCCGCCCCGGACGGCCTGGGCATCTCCGCGCGCGGGGTGACCATGTCGACGGTGGGCCTGGTGCCGGCCATCGACAAGTTCGCCCAGGAGGGCATCGCGGCCACCCTCGCGCTGAGCCTGCACGCCCCCGACGACGAGCTGCGCGACGAGCTGGTGCCGATCAACCGGCGCTGGAAGGTCGCCGAGGCCCTCGACGCCGCGCGGCGCTACTTCGAGGCCACCGGCCGCCGGGTGAGCATCGAGTACGCGCTCATCCGCGACGTCAACGACCAGGCGTGGCGGGCCGACCGCCTCGGCAAGCTGCTCAACGCGCGCGGTCGCGGCTGGGTGCACGTCAACCCCATCCCGCTCAACCCCACCCCCGGCTCCAAGTGGACCGCCAGCGACCCGGCCGTGGAGAAGGCCTTCGTGGCCGCCCTCGAGGCGCGGGGGGTGCCGACCACCGTGCGCGACACGCGCGGCAGCGAGATCGACGGCGCCTGCGGGCAGCTGGCCGCCATCGGTCCCGAGCAGCCCCGCGCGTGACGCAGGGCGTCGAGGGGCGGCCGGCCCTGGCGCAGCTGCTCGCCGAGCGCCCCCCGCGCACCGGCGCCCTGCGCCGCGGCTACCGGGTCGGCGACGTGGACCTGTTCTTCCGCCACGTCGAGAAGGCGCTGCCCGCCGGCCGCGTCGCCTCGGCCCAGGTGCGCGCCGTCGGCTTCGGCTCCCAGTTCGGCGGCTACGACGTCCCGGCCACCGACGCGCTGCTGTCGGCCCTCGAGGACGCCCTGGCCCGCCGCGAGCGCGAGCGCGCGCTCGCGCAGGAAGACCGGCGCCCCTTCGACGAGCGCCGCGCCGCGCTGGTCGCGGCCGTCGTCGGGCGCCTGGGGGAGGGGGCGGGGGAGCGCTTCCCCCGCGCACGCGGCCTGCGCCGCGGCTACCGGCCCTCCGACGTCGACGCGCTGTGCGAGCTGCTGGTCCAGCACTTCCGCGGCGGGCCGGCGCTGAGCGCCGACCAAGTGCGCGGTGCCCTCTTCCGCCCGCGCCGGGGCCGACGCGGCTACCGCGAGGCGCCGGTGGACGCCTTCCTCGACCGGGTCGTGGAGCTGATCGTCACCTTCGAGCGCTGAGCGCCGACGGCACCGCGCCCGCTGCGCAGGTGCTCAGTCCCAGGGCGGCACCGAGCCCAGCACCCGGTCCACCGCGAAGGCCACCACGACGCGCGCGGGGTTGGGGCGCGGGGTGCGGTAGCGCAGCGCGTAGCGGCGCTCGGCGTCGGCGACCTCCGCGGGGTCCTCGAGCAGGCGGCCCTCGCCCTCCAGGGCGAGCCAGCGCCGGCCGTCGACCTGGGCGACGACGACCCGCGAGCCGCGGCGCACGTGCGCGGCCTTGCGCGAGGTGCCCGAGGTGATGACGCGCACGAGGCCCGTGCCGGGCTCGAAGGTGAAGCCCACGGGGACCACGTGCGGGGAGCCGTCGGCGCGCAGCGTGGTCATCGTCGCCAGGTGCCGCTCGGCGAGGAAGTCCAGCGCGGCGGCGGGCAGGTCGTGCGGGTCCAGGCTCACACCAGGCACGGTACCCAGCGCCGGCCGCGGGCCGGCGGGGCCACCGCGCGCACCGGGTGTCCACCGTGCACACCCGGGCGCGCCGCGCAGTGCACGCCGGCACTTCCCGGCGCCGGTGCGCGGGCCTAGCGTCGTCCCATGACCACCCTCGACGACCGCCCCGGCACCGCACCGCTGGGCGGCCCCGGGCTCCCCCAGGAGATCCGCCTGCGCACCGAGGTCCCGGGACCGGTCTCCCGCGAGCTCGCCGCCCGCCGCACCGGCGCCGTCTCGGCCGCCGTCGGCTCCGCCATGCCCTTCTACGCCGCGGCCGCCGGCGGCGGGGTCGTCGTCGACGTCGACGGCAACTCCTTCGCCGACCTCGGCTCCGGCATCGCCGTGACCACCGTCGGCAACGCCGCCCCGCACGTGGTCGAGGCCGTCGGCGAGCAGGTCGCCCGCTTCACCCACACCTGCTTCATGATCACGCCGTACGACTCCTACGTCGAGGTCGCCGAGGAGCTCAACCGCGCCACCCCGGGCGAGCACGCCAAGCGCACCGCGCTGTTCACCTCCGGCGCCGAGGCCGTCGAGAACGCCGTCAAGATCGCCCGCGCGCACACCGGCCGCCAGGCCGTCGTCGTCTTCGACCACGCCTACCACGGGCGCACCAACCTCACGATGGCCATGACGGCCAAGAACATGCCGTACAAGAACGGCTTCGGCCCCTTCGCCCCCGAGGTCTACCGCGCCCCGCTGAGCTACCCGTTCCGCGACGGCCTCGACGGCCCGGCCGCCGCCGCCCGCGCCCTCGACCTGGTCGAGAAGCAGGTCGGCGCCGCCAACGTCGCCGCGATCGTCATCGAGCCGATCCAGGGCGAGGGCGGGTTCATCGTCCCCGCCGCCGGCTTCCTGCCCGCGATCGCCGACTGGGCCCGCGCCCACGGCGTCGTCCTCGTCGCCGACGAGGTGCAGAGCGGCTTCGCCCGCACCGGCGCGATGTTCGCCTGCGAGCACGAGGGGGTCGTGCCGGACCTGGTCACCACCGCCAAGGGCATCGCCGGCGGCCTGCCGCTGTCGGCGGTCACCGGTCGCGCCGAGATCATGGACGCCCCCGTCACCGGCGGCCTCGGCGGCACCTACGGCGGCAACCCGGCGGCCTGCGCCGCCGCGCTGGCCGCCATGCGCACCGTGCGCGAGGAGGGCCTCGTGGAGCGCGCCGCGCACGTCGGCGACGTCCTGCAGCGCCGGCTGCGCGCCCTGGCCGAGGCCGACCCGCGCGTCGGCGACGTCCGCGGCCGCGGCGCCATGGTCGCCGCCGAGCTCGTCGCCCCCGGCACCACCACCCCCGACGCCGCGCTCGCCAAGCGCGTCGCGGCCGCGGCCGCCCAGCGCGGCGTCATCGTCCTGACCTGCGGCACCGACGGCAACGTGCTGCGCTTCCTGCCGCCGCTGACGATGCCCGACGCGCTGCTGGAGGAGGCGCTCGACGTCCTCGACGCCGTCTTCGCCGACGACCGCGCCGAGCACGGCAGCGCCACCGCGGCCAGCACCGCGGTCACCGCCGAGGACTGAGCAGCACCGACAGGGAGGAACGCGACATGGACACCCAGCGCGAGAAGGAGCTCATCACCTCGGTGCCCACCGGGCTGTTCGTCGGCGGCGCCTGGCGCGGCGCCGCCGGCGGCAGGACGGTCGAGGTCGAGGACCCCGCCACGGGCAGCGTGCTGACGGCCGTGGCCGACGCGAGCGTCGCCGACGGCACCGCGGCCCTGGACGCCGCCGTCGCCGCCGCCCCCGGCTGGGCCCGCACGCCCACCCGCGAGCGCGCGGAGGTCCTGCGCCGCGCCTACGAGCTCGTCACCGCCCGCGCCGACGACTTCGCGCTGCTCATGACGCTGGAGATGGGCAAGCCGCTGGCGGAGGCCAGGGGCGAGGTCGTCTACGGCGCCGAGTTCCTGCGCTGGTTCTCCGAGGAGGCCCCGCGCATCTCCGGCCGCTACGCGCAGAACCCCGTGGGCGGCAGCCGGTTGCTCACCCTCAAGCAGCCCGTCGGCCCGGTCCTGGCGATCCTGCCGTGGAACTTCCCGCTGGCCATGGGCACCCGCAAGATCGCCCCGGCGCTGGCCGCCGGCTGCACGATCGTCGTCAAGCCCGCCACCCAGACCCCGCTGACGACGCTGCTGCTGGCGCAGGTCCTGGCCGAGGCGGGCGTCCCCGACGGCGTCGTCAACGTCGTCACGACGACCTCCACGGGGGAGGTGATGGAGCCGCTGATCCGCGACCCGCGGCTGCGCAAGCTCACCTTCACCGGTTCCACCGCCGTCGGGCGCACGCTCGTGGAGCAGTCCGCCCAGCAGCTGCTGCGGGTGTCGATGGAGCTCGGCGGCAACGCGCCGTTCCTCGTCTTCGACGACGCCGACCTCGGCAAGGCCGTCGACGGGGCCGTGCTGGCCAAGATGCGCAACAGCGGTGAGGCCTGCACCGCCGCGAACCGCTTCTACGTCCAGCGCGGCATCGCCGGCGAGTTCTCGCGGGCGCTGGCCGAGCGCATGGGCTCCCTCGTCGTGGGCCGCGGCACCGAGGACGGCGTGCAGGTCGGCCCGCTCATCGACGCCCGCGCCCGCGACGGCGTCGCCCGCCGGGTCGAGGAGGCCGTCGGCGCCGGTGCGCGCGTGCTCGTCGGCGGCTCCGGGGTCGGGGACGCCGGGTACTTCTACGCCCCCACCGTGGTCACCGACGTGCCCGCCGGCTCGCGCCTGCTGACCGAGGAGACCTTCGGGCCGGTGGCGCCCGTGGTCGTCTTCGACACCGAGGAGGAGGGGCTCGCGCTGGCCAACGACACCGAGTACGGCCTCATCGGCTACGCCTTCACCGAGGGCCTGGAGCGCGGGATGCGCGTGGCCGAGGCCCTGGAGACGGGCATGGTCGGGCTGAACTCCGGTGTCGTCTCCAACGCCGCGGCCCCCTTCGGCGGTGTCAAGGCCTCCGGCTTCGGCCGCGAGGGCGGCGCCGAGGGGATCGAGGAGTACCTGGAGACCAAGTACGTCGGCTTCCCGCTCTGAGCGCGGCGGGGCGGGCGCGCCGGTGCGCGCCC
>NZ_JBJLSF010000060.1:0-29342 GCF_050871885.1 Kineococcus aridisoli
TGGCTGTGTGTGGGTATGGAGCCGGGCGCGGGGGGGGGCGCGGGCGCCCCGCCCCGCCCCCCCCCCCCCCCCCCCCCCCCCCCCCCCCCCCCACGGCCAGTTCGTCGCGGGTGGGCGTCCAGGACCCGTGCTGCAGCAGCAGCAACATGACCGCCACCGGGCCCCCGTCCCACGGGGAGGCCGGCGCGAGGCGCTGGGGGCTGTTCCAGTCCGGCCAGGCGTCGAACCACGCCGGGCACCAGGTGGCCCGGGTGCGCCGCAGCTCGGTCAGGCTGACCGCCACGTCCGGCACGGCCTGGTCCCGCTCGCCCTGTTCCACGCGCAGCAGCCGGTCGTGGGCCTCGCGCACCAGCTGCAGCTGCTGGTGCAGTTCGCTCAGCGCCCGGTGCGCGGCGCGCAGGTCGGCGCCGTCGTCGGCGGCCAGGGCGGCGGCCTCGCTGAGGCGGGCGGAGTCGATGCCGGCGACGACCTGGTGGGCCTGTGCCAGCAGGTCGTCGTGGCGCTGCGCCACGGTGGACTCGATCAGCCAGGTGGCCTGTTCGCTGAGCGCCACGCGGGCCTGGTGGCCCACCTCCTGGGCCGCAGCGCGCACGACGACCTGCTGGTGACCGGCCCGGGCGTGCTCGGCCTCGGCGGCGCCGTAGCGGTCGCCGGCGTCGGCGGGCACGGGCTGCCCGCTCAGCAGCGCGTTGGTGGCCTCGGTGATGACCGACTGCGGATCGGCGGCCACCGCCACGGCGGGGGTGGTGCGCACAGCCCGCAGACCCGCACGCACGGCAGCGGCCAGGGTGCGCACGTCCTCGGGGGCGCCGGGCAGGGCGGCCACCGCCGCCAGGGCCCTGGCTTCGTAGTCGGTCAGGCCCACGGCGTTCAGCGCCGTGGCGGCGGGGTCGCCGGTGGTGGGGGGCGTCGTGGTCGTGGTGGTCGTCGTCATGGCTCTCTCCTGGTGGGGGTCTGCTGATGGGGTCAGGCGGCAGCCGGCGGCGGGGTCGTCGGGGGCTGCCCGCTCAGCGCCGCCAGGGCGTCCTGGATGCGCCGCTGCTGGGCCAGCAGGTCGGCCACCACCGGATCGGTCGCGGGGCTGCTGGCGGGGCTGCTGGCGGGCCTGCCGGCGGCCTCCACGGCGGCCTCCACGGCGGCCTGGGCCAGCCGGCGGTGGCGTTCAGCCTCGGCGGTGGCCATCACCTGCTGCTGGGCCTCGCGCTGGGCCTGGTCCACGACCATCGGCTGGCCGCCGAGGCCGTTGTGGTGGGCCAGCATCGCCTCGGCGGCGCGGTCCACCGCGTGGGGGCTCACCACCGGCGCCAGCAGGCGCTGGGGGCTCGCGGCCGGGGCGTCGGGGGTGAACCCGGGCGGGGTCGGCGGCAGCGGCAGCGGGGGCTGGCCGAGCGTCTGGCGCATCGCGTTCACCTGCAGCGCGATGACGTAGGGGTGTCCGTTGGGCAGTCCGTAGGCCATGTCTCAGTTCTCCAGTTCGCTCAGCAAGACGACCTCGGCCAGGGCCTGGTCGGGTCCGGTGGTGGTGTTCCAGCCCAGGCGGCGGCGGGCGACGGGGGTCAGCCCCAGTGCCTCGCTCAGGTGCCGCAGCTCGGCCAGGCGCTTGGCCCCGGCGGGGTCGCCGCTGGCCACCTCGGCCTGCATGGCGCAGACCCGCGCGACGGCGAACCCGTCCACGTCCGCCAGCCAGTTCGCGGCCACCGGGCTGCGCCAGAGCACGTCCCACAGCTGCGCGGCCTCGGTGTTCAGGTGCGCCGGCGGCGCGGGAATCGGCCAGGTGGCCTCAGCGCCGGGCGCCGGCAGCGTGCTGGTCTGCCGGCGGTTGCGCCGGCGCGGGTTGGTGCTCGGCAGCGGTCGCATCGCTCTCCCTCTCTCGCAACGATTCTCGGTGTTCGCCCCCTGGGGGCCTGATGCGTAGGACCGCGTAGGCACCTACTCAGGCGCTGTTTCCCTCTGAGGCCCAACGACTTTGGATGCCCCACCCCCTCTGCCCGGCCCTGTGCGCCGCTGAGCGGGCCCAGCGGTCTCACCCCGACCACCGGGGACGCCGGGACCTCGCCGCCGCCCTGGCGTTCGCACAGCGCCGGCACGCCCCGCGCAGGAACTCGGGCAGGTCGGGGTCGAGCAACCCGGCAGCCACCAGGTCCACCCGCTCGGTGGGCCAGTGGTCGGCCACCTCACTCGGCGCGGCCCAGCACCAGGTGCACGTCGGGTCGCGCGCCAGGACGACCGCGCGCGGGCCCTGCCGCCACCTGCTGCCGTAGCGCGCCGCGCGCTCGCCGCTGCCCGGGTCGCTGATCCGGCGCTGCCGCCGGGCGTGAGCCGGGCAACGACTGGCGTAGGTCTCGGCGTCACACCCCGGCGCACCGCACGTGCCCGGTGCCCGGTTCGGACGGGGGGTCACGACCGCTCCAGCGGTTCGTAGGCGCCCGGGCCGTCGTCCACGGCGTCGCTGGCGTCCTGGGCGTCGCTGGCGTCCTCGGCGTGCTGACGGTCGTCGCGGTCACCAGAAAAGTCAGTGACGGGACGCACCGGCTCGCTCATCTCCGATACCCCAACACCCGGTGTACTGACTTTTCTGGTGAAGGGCAGAGGCGAGGTGGGCGACGGACTCGCCTGCTGAGCGTTGCCAGCGACCTGCGCCGCGAGGTGCGAGCCATCCACAGCGGTCATGGCCGTCAATACGTCTGCCGCCACCACCCGCGACAGCCGGTAGGACCAGCCGTGGTTCGTCTCACTGAGTTGCACCAGCCCCAGCAGGTGCAGTTCCCGCAGCCCTCGGTCCACCGTGCTGCGAGGGCGCTGCAGCGTGCGCATCACATCGGTGGTCGTGGAGTTGGGCTGACGCTGCAGGACGTTCAGCAGCTCCAGGCGCAGCGGCGGCACGGAGTCGCGTGCCACGCGAACGGCGGCGGCCAGGGCGTGGTCACGGTCGATACCGAGGGCCCGAGCCCCGCGCAACACCTGTCCCAGCCCCTTGGCGAAACGGGTGGGCATCTCGGGCATGTGCGCCTCGGTCGGGTCACCGCGCCCATCACGCTCTACGGCGGTGCGCACGCGGGTCACCAGGTCGGCCAATCGCAGCAGCACGCCGGCGTCGGTTTCGGTCAGGACAGCGGCCGATCGGTCTAGACCGGCCAGCACGTCGGCCACCGCCGCCTGCAGCTCGGCGCGCATCTCCACCTCGCGGCCGACATTCGCCAGCGCCTGGCGGCCGGCGTCCTCGCGCCCCTCGCGCGAGTCGGTGCGGACCAGCACGAACCTGTCCCCGAGGGCGGACACCGCCGCGTGGTGGGTGTCCCACGCGGTCGTAACGGCGCCGACGACGATCAGCCGCCCCTCCCACGTCAAGGTGCGCCCGCCATCCGTGCCGACGTTGCGCTGCCACCGCCCGTCGTAGACCTCGCGCAGCGCGGCCAGGACCGAGGCCCGCAAGTCCCGGTTCATCGACAGGATGCTGGTCACGTCCTTGACGACGACCACCCCACGCTCACCGACCAGCCGCAGCATCCCGCCGGTGGCGTTCTTGGCGGTGTCCTTACGCGAGGTGGCGGACAACAGGGCGCCCTCGCTAGCGATGGTGCTGGTGACGTGCGCCCCGATACCCGCCAGTGCCTGCACGGTCTCGGTCTTGGCGTTGCCGGGGCCCGAGACCACTAGCAGCCACACGGGGTCACCGTCAAGCTGTTCGACGGCGCCCACCGCCAGCACCACGTCGAGCATCTGCACGTCGAACCCCGGGCCCATCCAGGTACGGAATGCCGCGTGCACGCGGGCACGGGCATCCCGCGCCTGCGAGGAGGTGCGGTCCACCGCGACCATCGGAGTGAGTGCCGGCGCCGTGGTGCCCGTCGTCGTCTCCCGCCCCGGCGTGGGCGCCTGGTCCTCGCCGGGCATCGTGGTCGCGCGACGGGCGGCGGCCAGCTGTTCGGTCAGCTCTCGGTTGCGCTCGGGGGTCGCCGCCTTGCGCAGCGTCCGCTCGCTGCCGAACCCCTCGGCGCGCAGCTGGCGGGCGGCGGCCGAGTAGTCCCCGCCGTGGTGCAGCAGCGCGTAGGCGGCGAACATGGTCAGCGGGGTCTCGGTGGGGAAGATCGTGCTGGAGCTGAACACGTACAGGCGGTCGCGGTCGTCAGCCCGCCCGGTGGTGGCGCTGATGCCCTCGGCCTTGCCCGGGCGGCGCCAGTAGCGCACCCGCCCGCTGCGGTGCACGCACGTCCAGCCCTCGGGCACCAGCAGGTGGGCCCAGTCGGTGCGCCGTTCGTAGTCGTCGCCGGGGCTCAGCTCGCCGGCGTCGTCAGCCAGCGCGCTCTCGCGCCCGGCCAGGAACGCCGCACTGGGGGTCTCGGCCTCGGCGGCCCTAACCGTCGCTCCTACCGGCACCGAAACACGGTCCAGGGTGCGCCAGAGGTTCAGAAACGCCTCCAGCTCAGCCGGCGTGACAGTGGCCACCGTTCGCGGCCCACCGGCCCGCCGCACCCACGGGCGCCCGGTGGCGTGGAAGCGTCCGGGGGTCCCGTCCACGACCACCATGCCGCCCTCGCCGCGCGTCTCAGCCAGCGTCTGTCGCCCGTCCTCACCTCGGGCCAGCTTGGTGTTGCCGGCCACCGACTCGGTGCACTGGACGAAGACGTGCAGACCACCCGCCGGCGACAGCTCGCACCAACCGCCGGTGATCCGGTCGAACAGCGCCAGCAGGCCGCTGGCCTCGGCCAACCCGCGCAACTGCAGGGCTTCGGTGAATGCCGCCGCCTCGGCCTCCACCATCACCAGATTGCCGCTGACGGCACCGCACACGACCCCCAGCCCGCCGTGGAGCCGGTCGCGACCAACGCGCGGAAACTCGGGATCGAACCACCGGCGCACGTCTTCCTCGGTGGCCGGCGCTTCGGTGAACGTGCGCCAAGTCGGCAGGCCGGGGCGCTTGGTGCCGTCCTCGGCCACGGGGATTACCGACAGGCCGTGCTGCTGCAACTCCAGTGCGCGGTACAGGGTGTGCTGGCGCTCGGCCGAGTTATGGTCGGGGCGCAGCTGCCTCACGTTGTCCACGTGTTCGGCCGTCATCGCACCCCCTCCATGCTGATCCACTCGCGGATGGTCGCGGGGCCGCAGAACGCCAGCCCGACCGCCATCGACTCGCTGTTCGGCGCCTGCGGCTTCAGCAAGCCCAGGTCGCGCAGTTCCTCCAGAACGCCGGCCAGCAGCCGGTAGGCGGGGGGCAGCTCGGGCATGATCGTTTCGCTTCGCTCGGTCATCGCGCACCGCCATCCAACGTGGCGCACGGCGGGCACAGCAGTCCCAGCAGTAGCAGCCGACCGCCCACGAACATTACGGGGATGCTGGCGACGCCCGCCCTGCCGCAGTGGTCGCAGGTGGCGGGGTCCAACCCTGCGTCGTTGTTGGCCGGGTCGATGGGGCCCAAGCCGGGCAGCTCGTGCATGCACTCGGGGCACCGCAGCTCGTGGAGGTCCGGCAGGGATACCAGCACGGGCCCGGCGTCGAACAGCGATACGTGATCGCACCGGTTCAGCCGGCGGTTGTCGTGCACGGCGGCGTCCAGGCGGTCGTTCACCCACAACGGTGCGACGGTCACGACCATGGGCCCGTCGTAGACGGCCGGTGAGGGCTCGGACGGCATGGGGTGGGCTTTCGCCTCGCGGATGCCCGCGTCCAGCTGGTCCGCGAACGCCTGCAGCTGCACCAGCGTGGGGTTCATGCGGACACCGCCGTGACCTCGGCCAGGGCGGTGCAGCGCGGGTCCTTGCCGCCTACGGGCTGCAGGCTCACCAAGTCCAGCGAGCACGCCCGACCGGCCTCCAGCGCACGATCTCGGGCCCGTTCAGCAGCGGTCAGCGACAGCACCACCCGCCGGTGCACACCGGTCTCGGTGTAGACCGACACCAGGACTGCGGCGCGAGGGCGGGCCGGCGTCAGGGTCGTCAGGATCAGGCCGGCAGCGTCGTCCTGTGCGATGCTGGAAGGGTTCAGCTTCCTGGTCGGGGCGGGGCGCGCGGCGGGGGTTTCCAGGCACGGGGCCCCTGCCCTTTCGCTGTTCTGCACGGTTTCTCCTATGGTCCGGTGGGGGGGCGGCGGTAGCGCGACGGTCACGCGGCGGTGCGCGCGCCGTGCTCGGGCGTAATGCCCAGCGCCCTCAGCAGGTCTGCCGTCCGGACGACGTAGCGCCCTCCCACGCGCAGGACAGCCACGGGGAACTCGCCGCGCTGGTGAAGTTCGTAGGTCTTGGTCCGTCCCATGCCGTAGGCCTTGCCAGCAGTCAGCAGCGGCGTCATCGGGCGTTCCAGGCCAGTCAGGTCCAGGGGCCACGTTCCGGTCAAGTCGTCCTCCCCAAGTCAGACCCGGCACGTTGCGTGACCGGGAATGACTAGAGGTAACCAGGCGGCCTAACTCGACACAAGCCCAAAACCTCGCTATTTTGAGCCCATGCGGATCGAAGACGGTGAGGCGGCCGGCGGCGCTCTCGACATGATGGCCACCAAGGTCGGCAGAGAGGACGTGGTGGTAGCCCGGCTACGCCACGCCATTGAGTCGAACGGATGGACCCAACGGCAGGTGCAGCAGATGGTGGAGGCACAGGGGGTCCCCTTCCCGCAGACGGCGGTGTCGAAGCTGCTTCGCTCGCGCCAGCGCCGCGCCATCAGCGTCGATGAAGCTTTGGCCATCGCTCGCGCACTGGATATGTCACTGGCCGAGCTGCTACTGCCCGAGGATGCACTGGCCGCCGAGGCCACACTGCGGGCGCTGCGGGAGGCATCGCACCTCTACTCCGAACAGGAGCGCGCCCGCAACGCTTGGGAGGCAGCGCGTGCCTTGATTGTGCAATTCCTGGATGGATCAGACGGGGATCTACAGCCGGGCTGGCAGGAGGTGCGGGAGAACGTGCGGGAGCAGTTGGAGAACGCGCGCCACGTGGCTGAGACTCACAGGGCAGGGATGGCCGGCTGGATGGGCGACGTACTGGCGGCCATGGAGGGAGAGCGGTGAAGGGCACCATCTACCACCGCTGCAGCTGTGAGGCGGTCTACGACGCCAAGGGCAACCGCAAGACCTGCCCGCGAGCATCCGGCCGAGGACGCCACGGGTCGTGGTACTACCACCTGAGCGGCACCGTGGGTGGCCGTCGGACGCAAGCGAAGAAGGGCGGTTTCTCCACCAAGCGCGAGGCCGAGGACGCCCTGGCCGAGGCCATCGACGCACTACGCCGTGGCGTGCGTCCGCAGGCGGGCGCGCTGCTGGTGAGGGACTACCTGCAGGACTGGCTGGCCGGGAAGGTGGCTGCCGGTCTACGCGACAGCACTGCACGGTCCTATCGGGGGCACCTGAACAACTACCTGATTCCCCACCTCGGCAACCACCGCCTGCGTGAGCTGACCGCGTTGGACGTGGAGCGGGCGTTCCGTGCCATCGCTGAGAGCCCCGCGCGAGGCGCAGGGCCGGCCACGGTGGGCAACGTCGCACGCACGCTGTCCAGCGCGCTGGGCTCGGCCATGCGCAAGCGCCTGGTGCCGTTCAATGTGGCCAAGAACGTAGACCTGCCGCGCGTAGCTCGCCCGAGGGTTCGACCCTGGGAGCCCGGTGAGGTAGGCCAGTTCCTGGACTACGTGAACAGCGACCCTATGGGCCCGTTGTTCGAGATGATGGCCATGACGGGCCTGCGCCGGGGCGAGGCGTTGGGACTGCGGTGGGACGACGTGGACCTGGAGCAGGGCGTGATCGTCGTGCGCCAGCAGCTGGTGGAGGTGGACCCTAAGAGCGAGGCCGCTCGGTCGTGCGCGTGGTGCGCCGATGGTCACCGGTCGCTGCAGTTCGGGCCGCCCAAGACCCGCAGCGGCGAAGCTCGACAGGTGGACCTGGACGATGCCACCACCGGCGCGCTGCTCAGCCACAGCCTGTCGCAGCAGCTCGCCCGCGAGGCCGCCCGCGAGGGGTACGTAGACCATGGCCTGGTGTTCGCGCAGGCTACGGGGATGCCGCTGCAGCCTGACCGGGTGACCAAGCGATTCCGCCAGCTGGCTGTGGCCGCCGGGCTGCGCCCCATCCGCCTGCACGACCTGAGGCACGGGCAGGCGTCGCTGATGCTCGCCGCCGGTGTGGACCTGTCGGTGGTGTCCAAGCGCATGGGCCACTCATCTGTGGCCCTGACCGCCGACACCTACCAGCACCTGCTGGGCGGCGTGGGCAAGGCCGCAGCGAACAGCGCGGCCGGACTGGTGCCCCGCAAGCCGCGTTACCAGTCCGCTACCAGTGAGGCTCATGAGGGCGAGCGAGAAGCGGTCGTCGATGGCGTCATTGCAGGTCACAGGGGTGGGCCCCCAGGGGATCGAACCCTGAACCCGCGGATTAAAAGTCCGCTGCTCTGCCGATTGAGCTAGAGGCCCGGGGCCAGCCGGCCCGTCCGCATCATGGCAGACGCGGCGAGGCCCCGCCCCGGTCTCGCGGGGGCGGGGCCTCGTGCCCGGTGCGGTGCGCCGGGGGAGCGGCTGGGCTCAGAAGGCGGCGGGGTCGGTGCCTGCGCGCACGCCCTGGGCGGCCTGGGCCTGCGCGGCCTGGGCCTGCTGCTTGGCGCGCTCCTGCTCCAGCGCCTGCGCGTACTGGCGCTTCACCTGGTCCATGTCGAGCGCGCGCACCTGGTCGATGAGCTGCTCGAGCGCCGGGGCCGGCAGGGCGCCGGGCTGGCCGAAGACCGGGATGCCGTCGCGGTAGGCGACGAGCGTGGGGATGGAGGTGATGCCGTAGCGGGCCGCCAGCTGCTGCTGGTCCTCGGTGTCCACCTTGGTGAAGGTGATGTCCTCGTGCTGCTCCGAGGCCTGCTCGAAGACGGGGGCGAACTGCTTGCACGGGCCGCACCAGTCGGCCCAGAAGTCGATGAGGACGATGCCGTCCTTGACCGTCTCGTCGTGCGTCTCCAGGGTCAGTGCCTGAGTGCTCATGCCTGCCTCAACCACGCGGACGCCGCGAGGCTTCCCGCTCCCGGCCGCTCAGCCGTGGCCGCCGCCGGCGCGCTCGACGATCTCGGCGGCGATGTCGCGCAGCTTGCGGTTGGAGTGCTGGGACTGCCTGGCCAGGTGCGCGAACGCCTCGTCCGGGGTGCAGCGCAGGCTGGCCACGAGCACGCCCTTGGCCTGCTCGATGACCGCCCGCGACTGCATGGCGATCTGCAGGTTGCCGCTGAGCGCGACCGCCGAGTCGTACAGGGCGTGGTTGGCCACCGCGATCGCGGCGTAGCCGGCGAAGACCTGCAGCAGCTGCACCGCCTCCTCGTCCAGCGCGCCCTCGTCGAAGCGGTAGACGTTGATGCCGCCCAGCAGGCGCTGCGGCATCGGCATGCCGACCGAGATGGTGCTGCGCACGCCCTGGCGGGCGGCGATCGCGGCGAAGTCGGGGTAGACGTCCTCGTGGCCGGTGTCGTCCACCCGCACCACCTGGCCACCCGTCGCCGCGTGCACGCACGGGCCGAAGCCGGCCTCGTACTGGCGCTCGTCCAGGCTGGCGGCGAGCGCGCCGGTGAAGGCGGCGCTGCGGGCCTTCTCGCCCTCCAGCAGCGTCACCGAGACGTCGTCGGCACCGGGCACGCAGGCCTTGGCCAGCTCGGCGACGCGGGTCAGCACCTGGTGCAGCGGGGTCTCGCCGACCACGAGGTGGCCCAGCTCGGCGAAGGCCTGCTGCGGTTCCATCAAGGCGGTCGGCGCCGAGCGCTGCGGCGCTGCGGCCACCGCGTCGCGGTCGGTGTCGTCGGTGAGGTCCTCGGCCATGCTCGTCCGTCTCTGCTCCGGCGGTGAGGACCCCGGGGGTCTCCACGCTCCTCACCGCGGTGGTTCCTGCGCCCGCGGCAGCGGGGACGGGACCTGCGAGAGCTGTGGATCCAACCCGGGCCGCCGCGTCGACCGGCCTGGGAGGCGGGCACGGCGCGGCGGTGGCGCAGTGCTCGCAGTCTAGTTCCCGCCGTCCGCCGGTACCGGCGGACGGAGCGCCCGGACGCGGCAGCGCGTGCGCAACTCGTTCGCCGGGGGTACTTTCGCGGCAAGACCGTCCAAGTGCGAGGCGTCCGCGCACGCACACGGAGGACGAGATCGTGGACGGCTCGACGGAGAGCGCGATCACCCTGGACCCGCTGGACGGCCTGGCGCTGCGCCGGGCCCGCCGCTTCGCGCGCTCGCAGGCCGAGCGCCGGGGGATGGCCGAGCGCGGCGACGACGCCGCCCTCGCCGCGGCCGAGCTGCTGGAGGGCGCCGAGGGCGCGATGGTCCCCACCGCGCTGCAGGTCTCCGAGGCCGACGGCGGCCTGGTCGTGGGCGTCGACCTGGAGGGCCGCCGCCCGCTGCACCTGCACGAGCTGTCCGAGGCGCTGCTGTCGGGGCTGTCCTCGGCGTGGGGGTGGGAGGCCCGGCCGCGGGGGGTGCACGCCTGGTGCCGCCTGCCCGCCGGTGGGCGCACGCGGTAGCGCGCCGGTGGACACGGCCGTCCGTGCCCGCCGGGTGATCTTGTGCAATGCTGCTCCCCGCATCCAAACCCGGGCGCTCCGACCCAGAGTCGTCGTGAGGTATCCGGGAGCCGTGCGAGAAGACCTGGGGCGCACCGCGCCCCACCTCGAACCGCCGCGCGCGCCGGGGCGCGCCGGTGCGTCCTCGGACGCAGCCGGATCGGTGGTCCCGGACGTGGACGAGGTCCAGGCCATCGTGCAGCTGGCCCAGGTGGCCCAGCTGGCCGAGCTCCCCGACGGCGAGGCCGGCACCCGCGAGGTGCTGGCCCGGCTGGCGGTCCTGGTGCGCTGCGCGGTGCCGGTGTCCGACTGGTGCAGCATCGTCCTCGGGGCCCCGCTGCAGCCGCAGCACGTCGCCGCCGACTCGCCCGTCGCCCAGCAGGCGGACGGCGCCCAGCACCGCAGCGGCCAGGGGCCGACCCTGGACGCCCACGCCCACCGGCTGCCGGTGCTCACCGACGACGTGGTCGCCGACCCCCGCTGGCCGCGGCTGGCCGAGGCGGCGGCCGGGACGGCGGTGCGCGCGGCGGTCGCGGTGCCGCTGATGCTCGACGCCCTGCCCAACGCCACCCTCAACGGCGAGGTCGCCGGGGTGCTGACCCTCTACAGCGGCCGGCGGGCGGCGTTCAGCAACGCCGACGACCTGGACCGGGTGCTGACCGTCAGCACGGTCGCGGCCGCGGCCGTGGCCGCGCACCGGCGCACGGAGGCGCTGCACTCGACCGCGGAGCACCTGCGCACCGCGATGAGCAGCCGCGCGCCCATCGAGCAGGCCAAGGGGCTGGTCGCGGGGTGGCTGGGCTGCGGCGTGGAGGACGCCTTCGCCGTGATGACCGGCCTGAGCCAGGACCGCAACGTCAAGGTCCGCGACCTGGCGGTGCTGCTGGTGACCGACCCGGCCTCCCCGCACCTGCGCGCCGTGCTGGCGGCCGGCTACGCCAAGCTCCAGCAGCGGCGCGCCGCTGCCGCGGGGCAGGAGGGGCGCGCGGGCGCGCGCGCCGGCGACCGGCGCTCCGACGGGAGGCCGGCGCGCCGGTGAGCCGGGGCGGTCCCGGCCTGCCGGGACCGCCCGCTCGGACCGCCCGCTCAGTCCTCGCCGGTCATCGCCGAGCGCAGCCGGGCCAGCACGTCCTTGAGCAGCCGGGAGACCTGCATCTGGCTGACGCCGAGGTCCTCGGCGATGCGCGACTGCGTCCAGCCGTGCTGGAAGCGCAGCGTCAGCAGCCGGGCGTCCCGGTCGGACAGGGAGGCCAGCAGCGGGGCCAGGGCCAGGTGGTCCACCGTCGCCTCCAGGTCGGCGTCCAGCTCGCCCAGGGTGTCCAGGAGGCTGAGCTGCGAGCCGGTGCCGGCGGCGCCGCTGGAGATGAGGTCGTCCAGGGAGTGCAGGCGGTAGTGGTCGCCGGCCGCCAGGCACTCGCTGATCTCGTCGACGTCGACCTGCAGGTGGGTGGCGACCTCGGAGATGGTCGGGGCCCGCCCGAGGTCCTGCTCCAGGTCGGCGCGCGCGGCCCGCAGCCGGGGGGCCAGCTCCTGCAGCCGGCGCGGCGGGCGGATGCTCCAGCCCCGGTCGCGGAAGTGGCGCTTCAGCTCCCCGGAGATGGTGGGGACGGCGAAGACGACGAACTCGCGGCCCAGCGCGGGGTCGTAGTGCTCGATGGCCTTCACCAGCCCCAGCGCGGCGACCTGCTGCAGGTCGTCCTCGTCCTCGCCGCGGCCGCGGTAGCGGCGGGCGATGCTGGTGGCCATCGGCAGGTTCAGCTCGGCGATGCGCTCCTGCAGGCGGGAGCGGGCGGCCGGGTCGTCCTCGCCCGCGAGCGCCTCGAACAGCTCGGCGGTCTCCTGGCGCAGCGCGGCGTGGTCGGCGCGCTCGGCGGGCCGCTCGGCGGGCCGCTCGTCGTGGGCGCCGCCCACCTGACCGACGACCCGCGGGACCGTCGTGGGCGTCGTCTCCATCGCCGTCCTCGATGACGTCATCGTCGCCGTGGATGGCTTCGTCGTGGTCCCCTCGCGGAGCAGTGTGAGCCCGTCCGTCACGGTGTTCGCTGTCCTCGCCGCCTTCCGCGTCCGGAGCCGCTGCGGGCGGCCCAGGGAATGTCAGCAGTCCCTCGACCCGGCGGCAACCGGAAGCCCCCGGACGGGTGCGTGTGGGTGACCCCGGGGCCCGCGGGCGGGGCCGCCGGGTGCGGCACAGTGGGCGGATGGCCCGCCGCCTCGTCCGCCTGATCGTCACCGTCGCGGCCCTCGCGGTGGTGCTCCTCGCCGCCGACCTCGCCGCCCGCGGCTACGCCACCTCCCGCGTGGCGGACCGGCTGCGCACCGAGTACTCCCTGCCGGCCGACCCGCACGTCGAGCTCGCCGGCGGCTCCTTCCTGTGGCAGGCGGTGCGCGGGCGCTTCGAGGACGTCACGGTGCTCGTCGACGACCTGCCCGGCGAGGACGTGGACCTGCGCGACGTGCGGGTGCGGGTGCCCGAGGTCGACGTCCCCGCCGGGGTGCTGCTGGGGCGGCCGGGCACCGTCGACCTGGCCGCGGGCACGCTGCGCGCCTCCGTCGGCTACGAGGAGCTCGCGCGGCGGGTGTCCGCCGGCGGCCTCGACGTCGCGCTGGCGCGCGCGGGCGAGGACGTGCGCGCCAGCACGACGGTGCGCCTGCTGGGCCTGGGGGTGGAGCTGGCCGTGACGGTGGCGCCGGCCCTGGACGGGCGCCGGGTGCGCCTGGAGCCGGTGAGCGCCGAGGTCGCCGGTGCGCGGGTGCCGCTGAGCCGCGCCGAGGACCTGCTGGAGGCGGCCGGGTTCGGCGGCTGGAGCGTCGCCCTCGACGACGTGCCGGCGCAGGTGCGGCTGGAGGGGCTGGAGGTCACCGACGCCGGGGTGCTCGTGACGGGGGTGCTGGCGGCCGGCGCCGTCGACGTCCGCTGAGCCGGGCGCGGGCGGCGGGGCCGTAGGGTCGTGCCGGGCCTCGCGGAGGTCCCCGGCGAGGACCGGCGCCCTCCGGTCGCGCACCGGTCGCCCCGGTCGCGCCGCCGGTGCCGCAGCGGTCGAGGAGGAGGTGCGGGCGTGGACGTGCAGTCGGCCGAGAGCCTGCTCGAGGTGTCCCCGGTGGTCCCCGTCGTGGTGCTGGAGGACGCCGACCACGCCGTCCCGCTGGCCCGGGCGCTGCTGGCCGGGGGGATCGGCGTCATCGAGCTGACGCTGCGCACCCCGGCGGCGCTGGAGGGCGTGCGCCGCATCGCCGCCGAGGTCCCCGGCATCCACCTCGGCGTGGGCACCGTCGTCGCCGCGGCCGACGTCGAGCGGGCCGTCGCCGCGGGGGCGCGGTTCCTGGTCAGCCCCGGCACCACGCCCGCGCTCGTGCGGGCCGCCGCCGACGCCGGCGTGCCGCTGCTGCCGGGGGTGTCCACCGTCTCCGAGGCGCTGCTGGCGCTGGAGATGGGGCTGCGGGAGCTGAAGTTCTTCCCCGCCCAGCAGGCCGGCGGCGCGGCCTTCCTGTCCGCGCTGCGCTCGCCGCTGCCGCAGCTGCGCTTCTGCCCGACCGGCGGCATCACCCCCGGCAACGCCCGCGACTACCTGTCGCTGTCGAACGTCGGCTGCGTCGGCGGCAGCTGGATCACCCCGCCGGAGCTGCTGCGCGCCGGGGACTTCGCCCGCGTGCGGGAGCTCGCCGCGCAGGCCGTCGCCCTGCGCTGACGCCCCCGCCCCACCTGCCCCGCACCACCCGCCCCGATCCACCCGATCAGCTGGAGGACAGCACGTGAGAGCCGTCGTGGTCCACGCCGCCGGGGACGTGCGCGTGCAGGAGCTGCCCGACCCGGTCGCCGGGCCGGGGGAGGTCCTGCTCGCCGTCGAGCACGCCGGGCTGTGCGGCTCGGACCTGTCCTACGCCCGGCACGGCGCCACCGGCACCGCCGTGCTGAAGCACCCCCTCGTGCTCGGCCACGAGGTCGCCGGCCGCGTCGCCGCCCTCGGGCCCGGGGTGCGCGCCGGCGAGCGGGGCGTCGAGGTCGGGCAGGCCGTCACCGTGCACCCGGCCACGCCGGTCGGCGACACCGCGCTGCCCGAGCGCCTGGCCGGGCGCACCAACCTGCACCGGCAGGTGCGCTACTGGGGCTCGGCGATGCTCGACCCGCACACCGACGGCGGCATGTGCGAGCTCAAGGCCGTGCGGGTGGACCAGCTGCGCCCGCTGCCCGAGGGCGTGAGCACCCGCGTCGGTGCCCTCGCCGAGCCGTTCGCCGTCGCCCTGCACGCCGTCGGCCGCCTCGGCGAGGTCACCGGCCGCCGCGTCCTGGTCAACGGCAGCGGCCCCGTCGGCGCGCTGGTCGTGGCCGCCCTCAAGCACCGCGGCGCCGCGCACGTCGTGGCCGCCGACGTGGCGCCCGCCTCGCTGGCCGTGGCCCGCGCGGTGGGCGCCGACGAGACCGTCGACCTGTCGGCCGGGCAGCGGCTGCCGCAGGACGAGGAGCTCGTCGTGGAGGCCTCCGGGGCCCCGGCGGCCCTGGGCGGGGTGCTGGCGGCCACGGCCCGCGGCGGGCACGTCGTCCAGGTCGGCAACCTGCCCGGCACCCCCGCCCCGGCGGCGCTGGGCGACCTGGTCACCCGCGAGATCACCTGGAGCGGTTCCTTCCGCTTCGTCGACGAGATCGACGAGGCGGTCGCCGCGATGGCGGCCGGGGTCGACGTGTCCCCGGTGATCACCCACGAGTTCGACGTCGCCGACGCCGTGGAGGCCGTGCGCGTCGCCTCCGACCGCTCCACCGGCAGCAGCAAGGTCCTCGTCCGCTTCGCGTCTGACAGGATCGCGCCGTGACGTACACCGCAGACGCCGGGCGCTACGCGTCCATGCCCTACCGCCGCTGCGGGCGCAGCGGCATCGAGCTGCCCGCTCTCTCGCTGGGCTTCTGGCACAACTTCGGCGACGACAAGCCGTTCCAGACCCAGCGCGACATCACCCGCCGCGCGTTCGACCTGGGCATCACCCACTTCGACCTGGCCAACAACTACGGCCCGCCCTACGGTGCCGCCGAGACGAACTTCGGCCGGCTCATGGACGAGGACTTCCGCCCGTACCGCGACGAGCTCGTCATCTCCTCCAAGGCCGGCTGGGACATGTGGCCCGGCCCCTACGGCGACCGCGGTTCGCGCAAGTACCTCGTGGCCTCGCTGGAGCAGTCGCTGCGCCGGATGCGCCTGGACCACGTCGACATCTTCTACCACCACCGCCCGGACCCGGACACGCCGCTGGAGGAGACGATGGGCGCGCTCGACGCCGTCGTCCGCTCCGGCAAGGCCCGCTACGTGGGGATCTCCTCCTACGGCCCCGAGCGCACCCTGCAGGCCTCGCGGATCCTGCGCGAGCTGGGCACCCCGCTGCTCATCCACCAGCCCTCGTACTCGATGTTCAACCGGTGGATCGAGTCCGGCCTGCTCGACGTCCTGGAGGCCGAGGGCGTGGGCTGCATCCCGTTCACCGCGCTCGCGCAGGGGCTGCTGACCGACCGCTACCTCCACGGGATCCCCGAGGGTTCCCGTGCAGCGCAAGGCAAGTCGCTGGACCCCTCGGTGCTCACCGAGGACACCCTGGCGCGCATCCGCGGCCTGCAGGAGATCGCCGCCGGGCGCGGGCAGACGCTGGCCCAGCTGGCGCTGTCGTGGACGCTGCGCGACGCGCGGGTCACCACCACGCTCATCGGGGCCAGCTCGGTGCGGCAGGTGGAGGACAACGTCGCCGCCGTCGCGAAGCTGGAGTTCTCCGCCGAGGAGCTGCGGGCCATCGACGAGTTCGCGGTCGACTCCGGTGTCGACCTGTGGGCGCAGGTGCGCGAAGCCGGCGACGCCGGCGCCTGAGGCGCGCGGGCGGTGGGGCGGCGTCCGCGCCGCCCCACCGCTCCCGGCCGCCGCGCCGCCTCCTCCGCCCGGAGGACCCCGGGCGCTCGCGGCTACTGCAGCGGGTGGAGGCGGGACCGTCCCGCGGGACGACGCGCCCGTGATCGCCGGCGGGCCACGCTGGGGGCGTGCACACCGACCTCCTCGCCCCGGCACCCACCGCCCCGGCGGCCGGCGCCCCGGCTCCCGCCGCTGCGGCGCGCACCGCGGTACCGGCGGCGGCCCGGCGCCGGCGCAGCGCCGAGGTGTGGACGCTGGGGCGCTTCGTGGTCGCCGGTGCGACCGGCAACGGGGCGCACGCGGTGGTCTTCCTGGTGCTGGGGGCGGCCACGGCCCTGCCGGCCGCCGTCGGGAACGTGCTGGCCACGGTGGTCTCCACCCTGGTGGCCAACGAGCTGCACCGCCGGTTCACCTTCCGCGCCGCGGGCAGCAGCGCCTGGTCCACCGGACACGGCATCGGCGGCGCGGCCGCGGTCGCCGGGCTGGTGCTCAGCACGCTGGCCCTCACCGGCTGGCACCGCCTCGTGCCCGGGGCCAGCGACCTCAGCGGTCTGGTCGTCGTCCACGTCGTGACCGCGCTGGTGGGGGCGAGCAACTTCCTGGTCCTGCGGGTGGCGCTGCGCGCTCCCGCCCGGGCCTGAGCGGCGAGGTGCGGGCGTGGCCCGCACCCGCGGGCGTCAGTGGCGCAGTTCGGCGGTGTCGGGGATCTTCCCGGCGCGCACCGGCACGAACGCGATGACCACGCCCAGCAGGGCGAACAGCGCGTGCAGCGTGCTCGTCGGCCAGTTCAGGTTCAGCGGGGCCCCGCCGTTGTCGGCCTCGAGCGCGCCGTAGGCGAACAGCGCCGCGCCCACGAGGAACAGGCCGATCCCGTACCAGCGTGCCGGGCGCGCACCGGTGCGCGCCAGCAGGCCCAGCGCGCCCAGCACGATGTGCAGGACGTTGCTCAGCGGGTTGACCGCGAAACCGATGACCTGCTGCTCCTGGGTGCCGCCGGTGAAGTCGGAGAACCCGGTGACGAGGAACCCGGCCACCCCCCACACCAGCAGCAACACCCCGGCGATGAGCGACAGGTGCTGGCCGGCCGTGGTGCGGGGCCGCGGCACCGTCTCCGTTCCCGCCATGTTCAGGCTCATGCAGGAGCGGTACCCGTCCGGTGCGGGCGGCAAACCCGGGCGGGCGGACCCGGTGCCGCCCGCCGCTGCTAGGGTCCCCGGCGACACGGGGTGCTCCGCGCGGCGGGGCTGAGATCACACCCGCCGAACCTGACGCAGGTAGTGCTGACGAAGGGATGTCGCGGCCATGGCAGCCGTCGCAGCAGGACACGCACGCCCGGACGAGCTCGTCGCCGCGGTGGCCGAGGCCCGCGCGGCCGTCGCCACCGCCGCACCGCTCGTGCAGTGCCTCACCAACTCGGTCGTCCAGACGATCACCGCCAACGCGCTGCTCGCGGTGGGCGCCTCCCCGGCGATGGTCGACAACGTCCACGAGTCCGGCGACTTCGCCGCGCTCTCCTCGGCGGTGCTCGTCAACGTGGGCACCCTCGACGACGCCCGCGCCGACGCGATGGCGCTGGCCGCGGCCTCCGCGCACGAGCGCTCGCGCCCCTGGGTGCTGGACCCCGTCGCCGTCGGCGGCCTGGCCTTCCGCACCCGCGTCGCCCGCGAGCTGCTGGCGTCCGCGCCGACGGTCGTGCGCGGCAACGCCTCCGAGGTCATGGGCCTGGCGGGGGCCGGTGCCGGCGGCCGCGGGGTGGACTCGACGGCGGGCAGCGCCGAGGCCGTCGACGCGGCCCGCGCGCTGAGCCTGCGCACCGGCGGGGTCGTCGCCGTCTCCGGCGAGGTCGACGTGCTCGTGCACGGCGAGCGCAGCGCGCAGGTGAGCGGCGGCTCGGTGCTGCTGACGCGCACCACGGGCGCCGGCTGCTCCCTGGGCGCCCTCGTCGCCGCCTACGCGGCCGTGGCCGGCGACCCGCTGCTGGCCGCGCTCGCCGCCCACGCCCACGTCGCCGTGGCCGCCGAGCGCGCCGCGGCCCGCAGCGCCGGGCCGGGCAGCTTCGCGATCGCCTGGATCGACGAGCTCGACGCCGTCGACGCCGGCGCCCTGCACGACGCGCTGAGCGGGGGGCAGCGGTGAGCGCCCGCTTCGACCCCACGCTCCACCTCGTCACCGACACCGCCCTGTGCGGGCCCCGCGGCGTCCCCGACGTCGTGCGGGCCGCCGTGGCGGGCGGGGTCAGCGCGGTGCAGGTGCGGGCCAAGGACGTCGGCGACCGCGACCGGCTGGCCCTGGTGCGGGCCGTGCGCGCGGTCCTGGAGGGCACCGGGGTGGCGCTGCTCGTCGACGACGCGCTCGACGTCGCCCTGCTCGCCGGCGCCGACGGCGTCCACCTCGGCCAGTCCGACCTGCCCGCCGAGGAGGTCCGCCGGATCGCGCCGGACCTGCTGATCGGGCTGTCGGTCTCCACGGTCGAGCAGGCGCGCGCGGCCGGCCCGGTGGACTACCTCGGCGTCGGCCCCGTGCACGCCACCGCCACCAAGCCGGACGCCGCCGCCCCGCTGGGCGCCGAGGGCGTGCGGGCCGTCGTCGCCGCCACCGAGCTGCCGTGCGTGGCCATCGGCGGCATCAACCCCGCGACCCTCGACGAGCTGCGCGGCACCGGTCTCGCCGGCTTCTGCGTCGTCTCCGCCGTCTGCGCCGCCGAGGACCCCGAGCGGGCCGCCCGGCAGCTGCGCGCGCAGTGGGCCGGGACGCAGGAGGGGCCGGTGGCCCGGTGAGCGTCCCCGTCGCCCTGACCGTCGCCGGCAGCGACTCCGGCGGGGGAGCGGGCATCCAGGCCGACCTGAAGACCTTCACGGCGCTGGGCGTCTACGGCGCGAGCGCGCTGACCGCCCTGACCGCGCAGAGCACGCGGGGCGTCTTCGGCGTGCACGCCGTGCCCGCCGCCTTCGTGCGCTCCCAGCTGGAGGTCGTCCTCGACGACATCACCGTGCACGCCACCAAGATCGGGATGCTCGCCGGCGCCGAGGTCGCGCGCACCGTGGCCGCCGTCCTGCGCGAGCGCGCCGCCGGGCCGCTGGTGCTCGACCCGGTGATGGTCGCCACCAGCGGCGACCGGCTGCTGGAGGCCGACGCCGTGGACGCCGTGCGCGAGGAGCTGCTCCCGCTGGCCGACCTCGTGACCCCCAACGTCCCCGAGGCCGCCGTCCTGCTGGGCGCTGCACCCGCCGTCGACGTCGACGGGTGCGTCGAGCAGGCCGAGGAGCTGCTGCGGCGCAGCGGCACCGCCGTGCTGCTCAAGGGCGGTCACCTCGGCGGCGCCGAGAGCGTCGACGTCCTGGCCACCGCGGCCGGGACCCGCCTGGTGGCCCGCCCGCGCATCGCCACCGGCTCCGCCCACGGCACCGGCTGCACCCTGTCCTCCGCGCTGGCCGCGCTGGCCGCGCGCGAGCCCACCGCCGGCTGGGACGCGCTCGTCGACCCCGCCCGCGACTACCTCCAGGCCGCGCTGAGCGCCGGCACCACCCTCGGCGTCGGTCACGGCCACGGCCCGCTCGACCACGCCTTCGCCCTGCGGGAGAGGACACCGTGACCTTCACCGAGGAGACCTGGGCGCGCACCGCCGACCTGCGCGCCGCCGTCGAGCGCAGCACCTTCCTCGCCGAGCTCGGCGCCGGGACGCTGGAGCGCGCCGTCTTCCGGCACTACCTGGAGCAGGACGCCCTCTACCTGGCCGGCTACGCCCGCGCCCTGGCGCTGCTGGCCGCGCGCGCCCCCGACGCCGAGGCCGCCGGGTTCTGGGCGCGCTCGGCGCACGGCGCCGCGCTCGTGGAGAGCTCGCTGCACGCCGACCTGCTCTCCTCCGACGTCCTGCCGCCGGCGCCGGCCGCGCCGCGGGCCTCGCCCACCACCCTCGGCTACGTCTCCTACCTCATGGCCACCGCGGCGACCGCGCCGTACGCCGTCGGCGCCGCGGCCGTCCTGCCGTGCTTCTGGGTCTACGCCGACGCCGGCAGCCGCCTGGCGGCCTCGGCCGCCGCCGCCGAGGGTGGGCGGAACCCGTACGCGCGGTGGATCGCCACCTACGACGACCCCGCCTTCCACGCCTCGGTCACCGAGGCCCGCGCGCTCGTCGACGCCGCGGCCGAACCCGCGCTCGCGGAGGCGATGCACGAGGCGTTCGAGGTCGCGACCCGCTACGAGTGGATGTTCTGGGAGACCGCGCACGCCCGTGAGGGCTGGCCCTCCGAGGCGCCCGGGGTCCCTCAGGTGCCCGAAGTCCTTCAGGCGCCGTCCACGCCGTAGGCGGAAGCGAAGTCGTCGGCCGCGCGCAGCACCGCGGCCGCCGTCGCCGGCGCCAGGCCCGCGGCCACCAGGGCCGCCTGCACCGCACCGGGCTCCTCGCCCGCGCGGCGCGCGTCCCACGCGCGCTGCGCCGCGGCGGCCAGCGCGACGCGCTCACCGGCCGCGGGCCCGCAGCGCTCCAGCACGATCGCGGCGACCCAGTCGGGGTCGAAGCTGCCCTCGGGCGGGGCGAGGACCCGCTCGCCCTCGACGCAGCGGCCCGACCCGCCCCAGCGCCCCACGCGGCGACGGCAGCCCCGTCGCGGGCCCACCGCCCGCGTGCGAGGCTCGGGGCGGCGGAGCGTCCGCCGGGGGAGGGGAGGGAACGCGGTGCCGGGAACACGAGGGTCGGTCGTCGTCGTCAACTGCGGCAGCTCGTCGGTGAAGCTCGCGCTCGTCGACCCCGTCACCGGGGAGCGCTCGCTGTCGTGCCTGGGCGAGCGGCTGGGCACCCCGGACGCCGTCGTGCACATGACGACCACCGTGGGCGGCGAGAAGCGCACCCGCACCATCACCCCCGCCGCCACCACCCACCGCGGAGCCCTCGCGCACGTCCTGCAGCGCCTGCTGGACATGGACCTGCCGCCGCTGCTCGGCGTGGGCCACCGCGTCGTGCAGGGCGGCTCGCTCTTCCGCGGCTCGGTGCGCATCGACGACCGGGTGCTGGGGCAGATCTCCGAGCTGTCCGCGCTGGCCCCGCTGCACAACCCCGCCAACGTCTCCGGCATCGAGGCCGCGCGCGCCGTGCTGCCCGAGCTGGAGCACGTCGCCGTCTTCGACACCGCCTTCCACCAGACGATGCCGGAGGCCAGCTACCGCTACGCCGTCCCGCAGCGCTGGTACGAGGAGTTCGGCGTGCGCCGCTACGGCATGCACGGCACCAGCCACCGCTTCGTCAGCCAGCGCGCCGGGCAGCTGCTGGCCGAGGCCACCGGCGCCGACCCGCGCCGGCTCAAGCTCGTCGTGGCCCACCTGGGCAACGGCTGCAGCGCCACCGCCGTGCTCGGCGGGCGCTCGGTGGACACGACGATGGGCCTGACCCCGCTGGAGGGCCTCGTCATGGGCACCCGCTCCGGCGACGTGGACCCGGCGGTCCTGGAGCTGGTCGCCGAGCGCACCGGCGAGGGCGTCGGCGAGATCGTCAGGCAGCTGAACTCCGCCTCCGGGCTGCTCGCGCTGTCGGGGCTGTCCAACGACGTGCGCACGCTGTGGGACAAGGCCGCCGAGGGCCACGCCGGCGCGAAGCTGGCCCTGGACGTCTTCGCCCACCGCGCGGCCAAGCACGTGGCCGCCCTCACCGTCCCCCTCGGCGGCCTGGACGCCCTCGTGCTCACCGGCGGCATCGGCGAGAACGCGGTGGGCGTGCGCTCGATGCTGCTGTCCCGGCTGGCGCACCTGGGCCTGGTGGAGGACCCCGCCGCCAACGCCGCGCACGGGCGGGGCTCGCTGCCCGAGGGCCGCATCACGCGCGCGCGCGAGGACGGGAGCGGGCCGCTGGCGGTGGTCGTGCCCACCGACGAGGAGCTGCTCATCGCGCGCGACACCGTGGAGCTCGTCGAGCACCGCTGAGCCGCCGGGCCGACGCCACCGGGCCGACGTCGCCGGGAGCGGCGGTGTGCGGGAGGGTGGGGCCATGGCCCGCGTCGTGCTCGTCGTCCCCACCGGCCACGGGGCCGGACTCACCTCGACCTGCCTGGGGCTGGTGCGGGCGCTGGACGCCCGCGGCGTGGCCGTGGGCTTCCACAAGCCGCTCGCCCAGCCGGCCCGCGGCACCGGCGCCGACCGCTCGGTGCAGCTGGTCCGGCTGACCACGAGCCTGGACCCCAGCGAGCCCATCCCCGCCGCCCGCGTCGTCGAGCGGCTCTCGCGCGGGGTCGTCGACGACCTCATGGAGGAGGTCGTGGCCGCCGCCGAACCGGTGCTGGCCGCCTCCGACGTCGTCGTCGTGGAGGGGCTGGCCCCCTCCGCCGACCAGGTCTTCTCCGGCCGGGTGAACCAGGCGCTGGCCACCGCCCTGGACGCCGACGTGCTGCTCGTCGGCTCCGCGGGCGTCGACGGCGCCGATCCCGGTGCGCCCGAACGCATCGCCGAGGACATGGCGGTCACCGCCGGCACCTACCGGACGGGGGAGGCGCTGCGCGTCATCGGCGGTGTCGTCTCCCGCTGGCCGGTGCCGGAGGACCCCGAGACGGCCGTCTCGCGGATCGCGGCCCTGCGCGGTGCGCTGGAGCACCACGGCATCCCCCTCGTGGGCGCCGTGCCCTTCCGCACCGACCTCACCTGGCCGCGCGTGCGCGACCTGGTGCGCGAGCTCGACGTGGAGGTCCTCACCCACGGCGACCAGGGCCGGCGCATCAAGGAGGTCGTCGTGGCCGCCCAGGCCGTGCCGGGGATGCTGCCGCTGCTGCGCGAGGGCCGCCTCATCCTCGTGCCCGGCGACCGCCACGACGTCGTCATGGCCACCTGCCTGGCGGCGCTCAACGGCAACCGGATCGCCGGGCTGCTGCTGACGGCGGGCGTGGGCATGGACCCGCGCGTGGCCGAGCTCACCCAGGCCGCCGCGGCCACCGGCCTGCCGATCCTGCTCTCCGGGCGCAGCACCTACGCCACCGCGACGGCCGTCAACCGCTTCCCCCCGGAGGTGCCCGGCGACGACGCCGAGCGGGCGCTGTCGGTCACCGCGACCGTCGCCGACGCCCTCGACCCCGGTTGGCTGGCGAAGCTGCCGACGGCCTCGCACAGCCCGCGCCTGTCGCCCGCGGCCTTCCGGCGGCGGCTGACGACGCTGGCCGCCGAGCGGGTGCAGCGCATCGTGCTGCCCGAGGGCACCGAGCCGCGCACCGTGCAGGCCGCGGCCGTCTGCGCCGAGCGGGGCATCGCCCGCCCGGTGCTGCTGGGCCGCCCCGAGGAGGTCGCGGGCGTGGCCGCGGGGCTGGGCATCGCGCTGCCCGAGGGCGTGGAGGTCCTCGACCCCGCCGGGCTCGTCGAGCGCTACGTGCCCGTCCTCGTGGAGGCGCGCAAGCACAAGGGGATGCAGCCCGACATCGCCCGCGACTCGCTGGCCGACCCCATCTGGCTGGGCACCACGATGCTGCAGGCCGGGGACGTGGACGGTCTGGTCGCCGGTGCCGTGCACACCACCGCCGCCACCGTCCGCCCTGCGCTGCAGGTGATCCGGACCAAGCCGGGCGCCCGGCTGGTCTCCAGCGTGTTCTTCATGTGCCTGCCCGACGACGTCGTCATCTACGGCGACTGCGCGGTCAACCCCGACCCGGGACCGGAGGACCTCGCCGACATCGCGCTGCAGTCGGCGGCCTCCGCGCGCGCGTTCGGCATCGAGCCGCGGGTGGCCATGATCAGCTTCTCGACGGGCTCGTCGGGTTCCGGCTCCAGCGTCGACAAGGTGGCCGAGGCCACCCGCATCGCCCGCGAGCGCGAACCCGACCTCGTCATCGACGGCCCGCTGCAGTACGACGCCGCCGCGGTCGCCTCGGTCGCGGCCTCCAAGGCGCCGGACTCGCCCGTCGCCGGCCGCGCGACGGTGTTCGTCTTCCCCGACCTCAACACCGGCAACACCACCTACAAGGCGGTGCAGCGCAACGCGGGCGTCATCTCGGTGGGCCCGATGCTGCAGGGGCTGGCCAAGCCCGTGAACGACCTCTCGCGCGGGGCGCTGGTGGAGGACATCGTCTACACGATCGCGCTGACGGCGGTGCAGGCCTCCCGCGGCTGAGCCGGGCGGTGCGCCCGGGCGGGGGGAGGCGGGAAGGTCCTGCGCCCGCGGCCTGTTAGGCTCACTGCGACGGTTGTACGCCGTCCACTCAGCGGGCGAGCCGCCCGCGAGGTCGCTTGAGTCCCATCCCTCAGCCCGCGCGCTCCGGCGCGCCTGAAGCCGGGGGCGGACCGCCGTGCGGCCGACGAGCCCACGTGGAGTTCCCACCACATGCCTCAGTACGACGACCGTTCGTACCGTTCCACCCGTCCCTCGCGTTCCGACGAGGGCGGTTACCAGCGCCGCGAGTCCCGCGGCTACCGCTCCGAGGACCGCTCCTTCGAGCGCGACGACCGTCCCCGCTCCGGCGGCTACTCCGGCGGCGGCTACCGCGGCCAGGGCGGTTCCGGTTCCAGCGGTGGCTACCGCGGCCAGGGCGGCTCCGGCCAGGGCGGCTTCCGCAGCCGCCGCACCGGCCCGCCGCGCAGCCCCCGCTCCTTCGCCCCCTCGGCCACCGAGCAGGCCCTGACGGCCGCCGAGCAGATCGAGGTCGCCGAGCAGACGTTCGCCGAGCTCGGCCTGCCCGAGGAGCTCGTCGCGGCGCTGGAGCGCCGCGGGATGACCGCGCCGTTCGCGATCCAGTCGCGCACCCTGCCCGACGGCATCGCCGGCCGCGACATCCTCGGCCGCGCCCGCACCGGTTCCGGCAAGACGCTGGGCTTCGGCCTGCCGATGCTGGCCCGCCTCGCGGCCGGCAAGCGCTCGCGCATCACCGGCGCCCCGCGCGGTCTGGTGCTCGTGCCGACCCGCGAGCTGGCCATGCAGGTCGCCGACGCGCTGCGCCCGCTGGGCGACTCCCTCGACCTGCGGATGTCCGTGGTCGTCGGCGGCGTCCCCTACGGCCGCCAGATCGCCGCCCTCCAGCGCGGCATCGACGTCCTCATCGCCACCCCGGGCCGCCTGGTGGACCTCATCGAGCGCGACGCCGTCTCGCTCGCCGAGGTCGACGTCACCGTGCTGGACGAGGCCGACCACATGGCCGACCTCGGCTTCCTGCCGAACGTGCGCTCCATCCTGGAGGGCACCAAGCCCGGTGGGCAGCGCATGTTCTTCTCGGCGACCCTCGACCGCGGGGTCGAGGCGCTCGTGACGGACTTCCTCACCGACCCGGCCTTCCACGCCGTGCCGGCCGACCCGGACGACGTCGGGCACATGGAGCACCGCGTGTTCGCCGTGCGCCCGCACGACAAGCTGTCGATCCTCACCGAGATCAGCAAGCGCCCGGCCCGCAGCATCTTCTTCGTGCGCACCAAGCTCGGCGCCCAGCGCCTGGCCGACCAGCTGCGCGAGGCCGGTGCCCCCGCCGAGGCGATCCACGGCGACCTGCGCCAGTCGCAGCGCTCCAAGGCGATCGACGCCTTCTCGGCCGGGGAGACCCGCGTGCTCGTGGCGACCGACGTCGCGGCCCGCGGCATCCACGTCGACGACGTCGACCTCGTCGTGCACGTCGACCCGCCGAACGACCACAAGGACTACCTGCACCGCTCGGGGCGCACCGCGCGCGCCGGCGCCACGGGCACGGTCCTCGCGATCGCGCTGCCGGACCAGGTCCGCCGCTACGGCTGGCTGCACCGCGACGCCGGTGTGGAGGCCCACCAGGTCGAGCACGTCAACGCCGGGGACGACACCGTCCGCGCCGTCGCCGAGTCCGGTGAGCCCGTCGTGGTCAAGCCGCGCCGCACCGAGACCCGCGAGGGTCGCGGCCCGCGCCGCGGCCCCCGCCGCGACGGCGGCTTCCGCGGCGGTCCCCGCCGCGAGGGCGGTCCCCGCGGCCCGCGCGAGGGTGGTCCCCGCGAGGGCGGCTACCGCGGCCCGCGCCGCGAGAGCGCCCCGCGCGACTGACCCCGCACCGCGACCGGCGGTCGCACCGATCGACCCGGCAGCCCCGGAGAGCCCTGCTCTCCGGGGCTGCCGGCGTTCCGGGCGGGGCCGGGTGGCAGGGCACGGGAGGGGTGGTGAGGATGGGGGCGATCGAGACGCGATCGCACCGTCCAACCCGTGGAGGTCCCATGCCCACCCGCACCGCACGCACCGCCTGGAACGGCACGCTGAACGAGGGTTCCGGGCAGGTCGAGCTCAGCAGCTCCAAGGTCGGCACCTACGACGTGTCCTTCCCCAAGCGCGCCGCCGACGAGGCGGGCGGCACCACCAGCCCCGAGGAGCTCGTGGCCGCCGCCCACTCCTCCTGCTACGCCATGCAGTTCTCCGCGCTGCTCGGCGAGGCCGGTGGCACCCCGGAGAGCCTGGAGGTCGTCGCCGACGTCACCCTCGGCCCGGACCCGGCCGGCGGCTTCCGGCTGACCGGCATCGTCCTCAAGGTCTCCGGCGAGGTCAGCGGCGTGGACGCCGACACGTTCGCGAAGGTCGCGCAGGCCGCCAAGGAGACCTGCCCGGTCTCCAAGGCGCTCACCGGTGTCGAGATCACGCTCGAGGCGTCGCTGGACTCCTGAGCCCGAGGCCCCGGACCGGTCCCGCCGGGACGGGTCAGGCCCGCGCGGAGCGGTCCAGCGGCAGCATCGTCACGCCGCTGTGGCCGCGCAGCGCGGGCGTCCCGTCCGGGCGCCGGCTCAGCTCCCACGTCTCCGCGTACGAGCCGAAGCCCCCGTCGCGGGCGACCCGCAGGTGCCGGGCGTCGAGGACCTCCAGCACGACGGGGGAGGCGGTGGGGTCGGCGGCGGCCGGGTCCAGCCCGAGCAGCGCCGATCCGGCGCGCACGACGTCCAGCACGCCCCACAGGTCCGCCCACCGCCCGCAGAACGCGTCCAGGTCGGCCGCCGGCTCGGCCTGCGACCACTCGGCCGCGAACAGGTCCACGAGCTTGACCACGCCCTGCGCCAGCTCCCCGGCGGGACCGTCGATGCAGTTGGTGAGGACGCTGACCGCCAGCCCCGCCTCGGCGTCCAGCAGGCTGCTGGTGATGTGGCCGGGGAAGCCGCCCGAGTGCCCGGTGAGGGTGCGCTCCCCGCAGCGCTCGCCGATGAACCCCAGGCCGTAGGTCCGCTCACCGCCGCCGCCGTCGCCGGTGCTCCACTCCGCGCGCTGCGCGAGCCGCTGGGCGTGCTCGGCGAGGACGTCGGTGCGTCCCCGCGCGTGCGCGGCGAACCAGGCCGTGAGGTCCTCGGCGGTGCTGCAGAAGCCCGCCGCCGCGGCCATCGCCGCCGTCGCGGGGGAGGTCAGCGGCCGGCGCGGCCCGGTCGCCAGGCCCGAGTAGCCGGTGACGAGCTCTCCGGCGGCCGGCACGTCCGGTGTCGTGCGGGGCAGCCCCAGGGGCTCCAGCAGCGCGGTGCGCACGTGCTCGGCGTAGGAGGTGCCCGTGACCGCCTCGACGACGAGGCCGAGCAGCGAGTAGCCGACGTTGGAGTACTTGAACCGGCTGGAGCGCCCGACGAGCGAGCCGCCGGCGCGCACGGCGGCGCGCAGGCCGTCGACGCCGGGGAAGTCCTCCTGCAGCTGCCAGAAGTCGCCGTGCAGGCCGTCGCGGGTCACCCCGGCCGCGTGGCCGAGGAGCTCGCGCAGCGTCGCGCGGCCCAGCTCGGGGTCCTCGTCGACGACCCACGGCACGTGCTCGGAGAGCCGGTCGTCCAGGCGCAGCCGCCCCTGCTCGGCCAGCCGCAGCACCGCGGTGGCGGTGAAGGTCTTCGAGTGCGAGGCGACCCGGAAGACGTGCTGCGGGGTGAGGGCGGTGCCCCGCTCCAGGTCGGCGGAGCCGTGCGCGCTGGAGTGCAGCAGCCGCCCGTGCAGGCGCACGGCGAGCTGGACGCCGGGCACCCGCAGCTGCTCGCGCCGGAAGGCGGCCCAGGAGGCGGCGTGGTCGGCGGCGGCGGTCACGACCTCGGGGCTCAGCGCGGGAGCGGGCACCCGCTCACCGTAGGGCAGCGGCGGTGCGGCGGCGGGCGACCTCGGCGTGCGGCCACAGCGCGACCCGCCGCGGCAGCACCGGGCGGGCCGTGCGCAGCAGCGTGCGCAGCGCCGCGGCGCTCGCGCGCCGGCCCGGGGTGCGCTCCAGGCCGTAGGCGTCGGCGACGCGCGGCGGCAGCAGGTCGGCGGTGACGCTGCGGGCCAGCGCCGCCACGCCGGGCAGCGGCGGGCTGGTGCGCTGGGTGAGGATGTCGCGCGCGACGGTGCGGGCGGCGTCGGTGACGACCAGACGCGCGACCGCCGTGCGCCAGTACTCCTCGAAGTCGGCGCCCGTGCGCGGCAGCACGGCGGGGGAGACGGCGAACAGCCGGGCGAAGGGCTTGGACTCCTGCCAGTGCCGCTCCCGCTCGGCCGCGTCGAGGCGGCGGCCGACGTAGCGCTCCACGACCCGGCGGGCGGTGTGCACCAGCGTGGCGTGCACCCACAGCGCCAGGTCCGGGTCGCCGGCCCGGTACGGGGTCCCCGCGGGGGTGCCGGGCACGGCGGTGCGGGTCGTGCCCCGCACCCGGGCGTGCTGGGCGCCGACGTGGCGGGCGGCGGCGCGGGCCTGCTCGGTGTCGCCGAACGTCACGGTGAGCGCGGCCTGCAGCGTGGCCAGCAGCCGGTGCGCGGGGCCGGCGGTGTAGTCGCTGTGGACCGCGACCCCCTCGGCGACCAGCGGGTGGGCGACCTGCAGCAGGATCGCGGCCGGGCCGCCGAGGACGGTGGCGCGCTCGGCGGTCACCGCCCGGAACACCCCGCCCGGCACGCAGACGCCGGGGTCGCCGGGGCGGCCGGGGCCGGGCGGGGGTGGGAAGGCGGCGCGCAGCGGCAGGCGCGGCAGCCGCCCGGGGGCGCGTTCGTCGCTCACCGCCCCACCCTCGCCCGTGCGCGGCGCCTCCGCACGGCGCGACCGCCCCTCCCGCGCGTGATCTTCCACGGTGCACCGTGGAAG
>NZ_JBJLSF010000061.1:0-29226 GCF_050871885.1 Kineococcus aridisoli
GCCGGCCTCGAGGCCGACGACGGCGACCGCGTCGAGTCGCTGTGCGCACGCACCCCGGGCGGGGACGGCGTCGTCGCCGTCCCCGACGCCCGGCTGGACCCCCGCTACGCCGACAGCGCCTGGGTCGACGGCCGGCTCGGCACGGTCGCCGGCTACGCCTCGGCGCCGCTGCTAACCCGCGACGGGCACCACCTGGGCAGCCTGTGCGTCTTCGACTCCCGCCCCCGCTCGCTGAGCCCCGCCCAGCGCGAGCACCTGGCGGACCTGGCCGACCTCGTCACGGGGCTGCTGGAGCGCCACCGCGAGCAGCGCGCGGCCCGCCGGCTGCTGGAGGAGGTCCAGGAGCAGCGCGCCCTGGCCCAGCTCGTCCTCGGCGAGCTGCAGGAGCGCGAGGAGTTCACCACCGCCCTGCTCGACACCCTGGACGTGGGCGTGCTCGCCTGCGACGCCGCCGGCACCCTCACCGTCGCCAACCCCGCGGCCCGGCGCATGCACGCCCTCGACGCCCCGCTGCTGAGCGCCGACGGCGCGGGCCCGCTGGCCCCGCGCGAGGCGCCGCTGCAGCGCGCGCTGCACGAGGGCGCCGTCGAGGCCGCCGACCTCCTCGTCGCCGTGCCCGGCGGCGAGCCCGTGCGCGTGCGGGCCTCCGGGCGCGCCCTCGCCGACGACGACGGCCGGCCGCTGGGCGCCGTCGTCGTGCTGCGCGACACCACCGCCGACCACGCCCGCGTCGTCGCGCTGGAGCGGGCGGGGGAGCAGCTGCGCCGCCAGGGCGGCGAGCTGGCCGCCGCCGTCGCCGAGCTGCGGCGCTCCAACGACGAGCTCGCCGACCTCGCCGCCGTCGCCAGCCACGACCTGGCCACCCCGCTGACCGCCGTCACCGGCTACCTGGAGCTGCTGGAGGAGGTGCACGGCGCCGACCTCGGCGAGCAGGGCCGCGGGTGGCTGGCCACCGCGCTGCGCGCCGCCCACCGCATGCACGGGCTGCTGACCGCCCTGCTGGAGCACGCCCGCGCCGACGAGGCCCCCCGCGACCGCGACCGCGAGCGCGGCGAGGACGGGGCCGCCGCGGCGGGCCCGGCCACCGAGCCCGTCGACGTCGCGGCCCTGCTCGCCGCGGTGGTCGAGGACCTCGGCCCCGCCGCCGCCGATGCCGCCATCACCAGCACGGGCACCGCCGCGCACGCCCGCGCCGACCCCGTCCGGCTGCGCCAGCTGCTGCAGAACCTCGTCGGCAACGCCCTGCGCCACCGCGTCCCCGGCCGCCCCTGCCGGGTGCAGGTGCAGGTGCGCGACCTGCCCGGCGGCGGCTGGCAGCTCGCCGTGGTCGACAACGGCCGCGGCATCCCGGCCGCCGACCGCGAGCGCGTCTTCGCGATGTTCGCCGTGGGCGAGGGGCAGCCCGGCGGCTCGCCCGCCCCGGGCGGGCACGGCATCGGGCTGGCCACCTGCCGGCGCGTCGTCGAGGGCCACGGCGGCCGGATCGTCGCCGAGGACACCCCCGGCGGCGGCGCCACCCTGCGCTGCACCTTCCCGCCCCCGCCCGCCCGCGGCTGAGCACCGGCTGCGGGTGGCACCGGCTGCGGGTCGCTCCGCCGGGGCTCAAGGCGCGCCGCCGCACCGCCGGGGCTCAAGGCGCGCCGCCGCGCCGCCGATGGCACTCCCAGGAGCCTGCCCACCACCCGCCGCCGCCACGAGGGCGGGCGGCCGAACCACCGAGGAGTCGTCCATGGCACGAGTGCTGGTCGTCGAGGACGACCCGGACATCCGCCAGCTCGTCGAGCTGCGGCTGCGCGGTCTCGGCCACCGGGTCGTGGCCGCCGCCTCCGGCCCGGAGGCGTTCGCGGTGATCGCCGAGCGCGGTGCGCCCGAGGTGGTCGTGCTGGACGTGGCGATGCCCGGCATGACGGGCCTGGAGGTGCTGCGGGCGCTGCGCGCCCAGCCCGAGCACGCGCACCTGCCGGCGATCTTCCTGTCGGCGCGGGTGCGCCCGGAGGACATCGCCGCCGGCGAGGAGCTCGGCGCCACCTACCTGACGAAGCCGTTCGTCGTCTCCGCCCTGGCCAAGGCCATCGAGAAGGCGCTGGCCACCACCGCGGAGGCCGTCGGCTCCTGGTGAGCCGCCGGCTCCGGGTCCCCGCCCGGGGCCCCCGCCCGTCCGCCCCGTCCGCCCCGTTCGTGATCTCCCACCAGGTGCACCTGGAGCCAGGCGCCCGCGCCTGGAGGAAGACCACGAACGGGGCGCCGTGCGTCCGGGGCGAGGACGCGGGGAAGGCGTGGGGGAGCGCCGCCGGCGGGCCGCCCGGACGGGTGCGTCCGGACGGGCGGCTCAAGCGCGGGGCCGGACGTGCCGAAGGAGGCACTAGCCAGGACGGCGACACCAGGGCCACGGACGGGCCGCTGGACGAGGGAACCCGAGAGGGTGACCGGGATCAACAGGCGGTGCAGTGCGACTTCGCAACCTCTCGCAGCTGGCGGTGCCCGTGGGCGTCGTCGGCATCATCCTGCTGCTCGTCGTGCCGCTGCCCGCCGCGCTGCTGGACTTCCTCATCGCCATCAACATCACGATGTCGCTCATCGCGCTGCTCGTGACCATGTTCGTCAAGCGGCCGCTGGACTTCTCCGTCTTCCCGTCGCTCATCCTGGTCCTGACGCTCTTCCGGCTGGGCCTGAACGTCGCCTCGACGCGGCTGGTGCTCTCCAACGGCTACGCGGGCAAGGTCATCGAGTCCTTCGGGCACTTCGTGATCTCCGGCTCGCTGGTCATCGGCCTGGTGATCTTCATGATCCTCGTCGTCATCCAGTTCGTGGTCATCACCAAGGGCGCCGAGCGGGTCGCCGAGGTCGGCGCCCGCTTCACCCTCGACGCGATGCCCGGCAAGCAGATGGCCATCGACGCCGACCTCAACGCCGGTCTGATCGACGAGGCCACCGCGCGCCAGCGGCGCGCGGACGTCAGCGCCGAGGCCGACTTCTACGGCGCCATGGACGGTGGCTCGAAGTTCGTCAAGGGCGACGCCGTCGCCGGCATCGTCATCGTGCTCATCAACCTCATCGGCGGCTTCGCCATCGGGATGGTGCAGCACGGTCTCGGCCCGGCGGAGTCGATCAACAAGTACGCGCTGCTGAGCATCGGCGACGGCCTCGTCACCCAGGTGCCCGCGCTGCTGCTGAGCGTGGCCACCGGCCTCATCGTCACCCGCGCCACCACCACGGGCGACATGGGCTCGGAGGCCGTCAAGCAGCTGGGGCAGCAGAAGATGGTCCTGCAGATCGCCGGCGGCGCCGCGATCGTCCTGGCGCTCATCCCCGGCATGCCCAAGCTGCCCTTCCTGCTCGCCGGCGGCCTGGCGGTCTTCGCCTCCACCCGCGTGGCCAAGCGCGACGCCGCGGCCGCCCGCGAGCAGGCGCTCGCCGAGCTGGCCCCGGCGCCGGTCAACCCCGGCGAGGCGGCCGAGAACCTGCTCGAGGAGATGCGGGTGGACCCGCTGGAGGTCGTGCTGGCCCCCGACCTGGTCGACCTGGTCGACACCTCCGGCGGCGGCGACCTGCTGGAGCGGGTGCGGGCGCTGCGCCGCAAGATCGCCCTCGAGCTGGGCCTGGTCGTGCCGCCGGTGCGCACCCGCGACTCCCTGGACCTGCCGATGTCCACCTACGCCGTGCGCATCTCCGGCGTCGAGGTGGCCCGCGGCCAGGCCCCGCCCGGGCAGGTGCTGGCCCTGGGCGAGAACCTCGACGGCCTTCCCGGCCGCGCGACGGTGGAGCCCGTCTTCGGCCTGGCCGGCAAGTGGATCCCCGCCGAGCTGCGCCACCAGGCGCAGCTGACGGGCGCCACGGTCGTCGACCGCGCCAGCGTGCTCATCACCCACCTCGGCGAGCTGGTGCGCAGCCACGCCTCGCGCCTGCTCTCCCGCGAGGACGTGCGCTCGCTGGTGGAGTCGCTCAAGCGCACCCACCCGGCGGTCGTCGACGAGCTCACCCCGGCCGTGCTGACGCTCGGCGAGGTGCAGCGGGTGCTGCAGGCGATGCTCGACGAGGCGGTGCCGATCCGCGACCTGGCCCGCATCTTCGAGGCGCTGTCGCTGAAGGCGAAGGCCGGTTCCGACCTCGACGGCCTCGTCGAGGCCGCCCGCCGCTCGCTGGGGCCGGCCGTGGCCGCGGTGCACGAGCAGGACGGCGTCCTGCACGTCATCACCCTGGACCCGCTGCTGGAGCAGTCGCTGGCCGAGGCGCTGCGCCCCGGTGAGCACGGCGCCAGCCTGGCGCTGGACGCGGCCACCGCCGAGCACCTGGTGACGTCCTCAAGTTCGTGCCTGGAACGTGCCGAACAGCACGGCATCAGCGCGGTGCTCGTGTGCGCACCTCCGTTGCGAGCGCCCCTGCGGCGCCTGCTCAAGGTGGCCGTGGGCCGCCTGCACGTCCTGTCCTACGACGACGTGAGCAACCACCCCCGGATCGAGACGGTTGGATCGGTGAGCGGTGTCCATGCACTTGCTTCTTGAGGGACCTGACCTGCAGGAGCTGCTCGCGCAGGTGCGCGAGGACCACGGCGGCGCGGCCCGCGTCGTGCGCGCCGAGCGGATCCGCTCCGGCGGCGTCGCCGGCTTCTTCACCAAGGAGCGCTACGAGGTGACCGTCGAGGTGGAGGGTGCCACCGCCACCGCGGACGGCTCCGCCGACGCGGCGGGCGAGCGGCCGGAGTCCTCCGGGACGGTCGAGGACGGCGAGGAGCGCGAGGCGCTCGACTTCGAGGCGCTGCTGGCCGCCGCCGACCGCGCCGAGTCCGGTGCCGCCGCCGGCCGGCACGGCGCCCCCCGGCCCGTCGCCGCCCCCGCCACCGCGCCCGCGGTGGAGGAGGCGCCCGCGGACGAGGACTTCGAGGCCGCCCGCCAGGGGCTGCTGGACATGCTCGCGGCCAGCGGCGCCGTCGCCGGCGCCCGCGCCGCCGGGCTGCTGGACGACGCCGACGGCCTGGACGAGGCCCCCGCGGCCACCGTCCCGCCGCAGGAGCTCGTCCGGGGGCTTCAGGAACCGGCCGCGGATGCCGAGGACCAGGTCATGCACCTCACCCACACGGCCGACACCCGCACGGGCGAACCGGCCGCGGCGCTCGAGGCCGAGGAGGCCGCCCACCTGCTGGACGCCCTCGACGCCGTCGACGCGGCGGAGGTCGAGCGGTTCGAGACCGAGCTGCTCGACGAGGCCCGTGCCCAGGTCGAGCGTGCGGACGCCGAGCAGGCCGCCGCTGAGCAGGCCGAGGTGGAGCGTGCGGCCGCCGAGCGTGCGGCCGCCGAGCGTGCGGCCGCCGAGCAGGCCGAGGTGGAGCGCGCCCAGCGCGCGGAGCAGGAGCGCACCGCGCAGCAGCGTGCGGCGCAGTCGCAGGCCCAGCAGGAGAGGGAGCGGATGAGGCAGCAGGAACTGCAGCGCGAGCAGGAGCACCAGCTCGCACGGCGCGAGGAGGCGCGGGCCGACGTCCGCCGCCGCCAGGCCGAGCGGATGGCCGCCGCTGCGGCGCAGCCGACGCGCGAGCGCAGCCTCGGCGAGGTGCTGGCCGCGGCCGACGCCGCCGACGGCAGCAACCGCCTGCAGGCGATGTTCGCCGCCGGCAGCGCGCCGCAGGGCCGCGCCGGCGAGCGCGACGGGCGCAGCGGTGCCGCGCCGCTGCCGGTCGCACGTCGCGAGGCCGCCCACCAGCCGGCGCGGGGCGCGCAGCCGCACCGCCCGATCTCCACCGAGAGCGACACCTTCGCGCGCACCCTGCAGTCGATGCGCTCGTCGGTGAGCGGCGGGGGAGCCGGGCGGACTCCTGCCACTCCAGTAACCGCTGATGTACGCTCGGTGACCAGGCAGCCGATGCGGCCCGAGCGTCCCCGCCCGGGCCGTCCCGCGGCCGGCGACGCTGCGGCTCCCGAGGGTCGCCGCGGTGCACCGGCCACCCGCACCCCGGAGGTTCGCGTGTCTGACCAGTTCGGTGCAGCCAACGGCGTCGCCTCCTCGCGGCGCACGGACCGTCCCGAGGCGCGTCCGGTCCGCCGCCCCGAGCTGCGCCGCCCGGCCCCGGTCGAGGACCAGTTCGGCGACCAGTTCGGCGACCAGTTCGGCGACCAGTTCGGCGACCAGTTCGGCGACCGCTTCGCGGACGAGCGCTTCGGTGCCCGCGAGGCCGAGCAGACCTGGGCCGAGGGTGCCGAGGGCGGCTACGAGAGCGGCTACGAGGGCGAGCGGGCGGCGCAGTTCGAGGCCGGTTTCGAGGCCGGTTTCGAGGGCGGCTTCGCGGTCGAGGAGCCGGTGCGCCCCGAGGTGCGCCCGGTGGAGCGTGTGCAGGAGCGTGTGCAGGAGCGCCCGCTCGAGCGGCGGCAGGCCTACCCGGCCGCTGCCGAGGGCTTCGGGCGCGCACCGCGCGCCGACGAACGCAGTGGCGCCGGCGCGCAGCGCGGCGGCTACGACAACGGCCCGGCCACCGGCCAGGGCAACGGACTTGGCGGGGACGACAACGAGGCGATGACCATGGACATGACTTACCGTGACAACATGACCACCTACAGCGACCGCCCGGCGGCGCGGACGCCGTACCGCGAGCCGCAGGACACCGGCGACGTGCTGCGCCTGGCCCGCGACATCGACGTGCCCGCGCCGCTGCGCGTCGGCTCCGGTGAGCTCGTGGTCGTCGTCGGCGAGGCCGACGCCGTCGTCCCGGCCGCCCTGCTGGTGGCCGACGAGGTCGGCTCCGAGGCACCGCTGGTCCTCGGCCGCGCCGACGTGCAGAACACGGTCACCGCCGACGAGCTGCCCGCCCGCCAGGAGCAGGCGCGCCGCTGGAGCGCCCCGCTGACCGTGGCCATCCCGGCCCGGCCCACCGGTGCCGACGCCGAGCGCGCCGCGCGCATGGCCGCCGAGATCGGTGCCGCCGCCGTCGTCGTCTGCGTCGACGCCACCCGCCGCAGCCACGCGGTCGCCAGCCTGCTGCGCGCCCTCGAGCACGTGGGCCTGCCGGCCCGCCGCCTGGCCGTGCACCGCGCCGCCGAGAGCCCGGACCCGCTGGACGTGCTGTCCCTGGACGTGCCCGTCGGCTTCCTCGACGGCCGCCCGGCGACCTCCGGCGCCTGGGCCGGCCTGCTGCTGGACGCCGCCTCCGAGCACGGCCTGCGCTGACGCGCGGCCGGACCGACGCTGCGACCGGAGGCCGAGCCGTGGCCAGACGAGCTTCCGCGGCGGCGCTGACGCGCGCCGCATCCGCCGCGTGGCCGGGGATCAACGACCGGGTGTGGGTGGAGATCCAGCTGCCCGAGTCCGTCGGCGGTGACGAGGTGCGGGTGCCCACCCGCATCGAGGACGCCGGCGAGGGCGGGCTGGTCGTCGCCGCCCCCAGCTTCCGGGGCGACCTGCACGTGGTCGCCCCGGGCCTGCCCGTGCGGCTGACCTGGGCCGGCCCGCGCGGCCAGGCCCGCCAGGACTTCCTGCTGGCCGAGGTCGTGCGCCGGCGGGTGCCGGCGTGGGAGCTGGCCCCGTGCAGCGAGGTCGTCGTCGAGCAGCGGCGCCGCTACGCGCGGGTGCCCGCCCGCGGGGCGGCGCACCTGCACCCGGTCCCCGGCGACCCGCTGCAGCACGAGGACGCGGCCGAAGGGGCCGAGCCCTCCGTCGGCGGGCTGCTCGTCGACCTCAGCGAGGGCGGCATGGCCGTCAGCGTGCCCGTGGGCACCTGGCTGCAGCTGGGGCGGCTGGCCCGCGCCAGCTTCGAGCTCGACGGCGCTCCCGTCGACCAGGCGGGGCAGGTGGTGCGCTCGCTGCCCTCGCTGGACCCCGAGCGGGTGGAGGTGGTGGTGGCCTTCGGCGAGCCCGTCGTGGCCGCCGACCGCCTGCGCCGCTACGTGATGCAGACCCAGATCAAGCAACGCGCCCGAGGAGACCGATGACCCCGATCGTGCTGGCCGCCGGCCTGCTGATGGCCGCTCCGTCCCTCTGGGCGGCCTTCACCGGTCGCGGCAGCGTCGACACCGCGCTGCTGCACCTGGTGCTGGGGCTGCTCGTCAGCGCCGTCGCGGGCAGCGTCCTGCGCACGCTGGTGCGCGGGTACCAGGCGCAGGCGGCCCTGGCCGAGGAGGAGGGCGCCGAGCCGGGCGAGCCCGCCGGCGACCTCCCGGGGCGCCGCCCCGGGCGGCGCCGCACCGACGCCTGAGCCCCGCCGCCCCGCACCCGTCGCACAGCACCGGCCGACGCCCGTCCCCGCCCGCGGGGGCGGGCGTCGGGGCGTGGTGGCACCTGTGCTCCGCCACACGCGTCATTCTTGTAACTCGAACGACATGGCTGACCACGATTCGTCACCTATGCTGTCCCCATGCTGGTCCTGACGCGCAAGGCCGGGGAATCCGTCGTCATCGGCGACGAGGTCGTGGTGCGCGTCCTCGAAGTCCGCGGTGACGTGGTCCGGGTGGGCATCGACGCCCCCCGCGACGTGCAGGTGCACCGCCAGGAGGTCTACGAGGCGGTGCGCGAGGCGAACATCGCCGCCGCCGCCGCCTCGGAGGAGGCCGTCAGCGCGCTGCAGGGCTTCGTGCGCCGCGCCGGCTCCTGACGCGCTCGACCTGGTCCGCCCGGTCCCGATCCGCACCGGCCCGGCCGCAGCGGCTCAAGACCGACCCGCGCCCGGCCGACACCTCCACCGACCGTCCGGGCGGGACCCGGGCAGCGACACGGGGAGGTGGGCGGGTGGGCACCGGACCGCTCGCGCGCACGCACCCCGCGCAGCTGGTGGACGCGCTGGACGTCTCGGGCGCCTGCCTGCTGCTGCTCGACGCCGAGGGCGTCGTCGCGCACGCCACCTCCGGCCTGGCTCGCCTGGTCGGCCTGGACCCCGCCGACCTGCTCGGCGCCCGCCGGCTGCCGTGGTGGCTGGGACCGGCCGTGGGCGGGCCCGTGCCGCCGGCGGCCGCGACGCTGACCGGACCCGGACCCACCGGTGCCGACGTGCTGCGCGCCGTGCGCACCGCACCCGTCGTCGAGCTCGACGTCGACGTCGCCCGCTCCGACGGGCAGCTGTTCGTCGCCGCCACCCGCGCGTGCGCCACCGCCGACGGGGGAGCGGTGCTGCTGCTGCACGACGTCACCGCCGACCGCTCCGCCCGCCAGCAGCTGCGCACGGTGCTCGGGCGCCAGGAGGCGGTCATCTCCGCCAGCCCGGACACCATCTACCGCGTGCACCTGCCGCAGGAGCTGGTGGAGTGGACCAACGACGGGACCGCCTCCCTGCTGGGCCTGCCCTCCGACGGCCACCGGTCCACGCCCCCCGGGGTGCACCCCGACGACCGCGCCGGCGTGCAGCGGGCGCTGGAGTCCCTGCGCACCTCCGCGCCCGGCGAGGTCGTCGAGTGCACCTACCGGCTGCTCGAGGGTCCCGGCGAGGGGCGGTGGATCCACACCCGCTCCGTGGTCAGCGACCGCTCCGCGGACGGGCGGGCCGTGCGCGCCGTCGGCATCGCCCAGGACCTCACCGAGACCATCACGACGATGGACGCCCTCGCCGGCTCCGAGCGGCGCTTCCACGAGATCTTCGCCCGCGGTCCGGTCGGCATGCTGCTCTTCGGGCTGGAGGGGTTCATCAGCGAGGTCAACGACGCGCTGTGCACCCTGCTGCAGCGCGACGCCGCCGAGCTCGTCGGCGCCAGCGCCGCGGACGTCGTCGACCCCGTCGTCGGCGACCGCGGCAGCACCCGCGACCGCCAGGTCCGCCAGGAGGCCGCGGACCAGGTCGAGCAGCTGCTGTCCGGTGCCGTCGAGGTCGTGCACCGCGAACGGCGCTACGAGCGGCCCGACGGCAGCGCGGTGTGGGCGCAGGTCTCGCTGTCCCTGACGTCCACCAGCACCGGCGAGCCGGCCTTCCTCGCCTTCGTCGAGGACGTCACCGCCCGCAAGCGCGAGGCCGAGCAGCTCGAGCACGCCGCCCTGCACGACGCCCTGACGGGCCTGCCCAACCGGGTCAAGGCCGAGGAGCGGCTGCGCACCGCGCACGCGCGCACCGTGCGCCTGGGCGGTGGCCACGCCGTCCTGTTCGTCGACCTGGACCACTTCAAGGACGTCAACGACACCCTCGGGCACGCCGCCGGCGACGCGCTGCTGCGCGAGGTCGCCGACCGCCTGCACGGGCTGCTGCGCGCCGGCGACACCGCCGCGCGCGTCGGCGGCGACGAGTTCGTCCTCGTCTGCGAGGACGTCGCCGACGCCCAGGCGCTGTCGGCCATCGCCGACCGCGTCTGCGAGCGCATCACCATCCCCGTCGACCTGGGCGTGCGCACCGTCGTCGTCAGCGCCAGCGTCGGCGCCGCCCGCACCGACGGCGAGCTGGAGCCCGCCGAGCTGCTGCGCTGCGCCGACACCGCGATGTACCGCGCCAAGGCCGCCGGCCGCGCCTGCTGGCGCGCCTCCTGACGCCTGCCGCCCCGGCGGCCGCGACCGCTCCGTGACCAACCTCACCGGCGCGCAGACCCGTTCGGCGGCGTGCGGGGATTGCCTGCGCGCCGGATGTCGTTACAGTGATCGAGACCCGCCACCCACCCGGTGCGACGACAACGATGTCTGCGGTCGAGCACAGGCACCGTCCGTGAAACTGGAGGTTGAGTGATGGACGACAAGAGCACCCCCGAGAGCAGCGACGTCATCATCGACGTGCGCAGCATCGACCTGACCACGGTCGCCAACCCGCGGCGCGTCCGGCTCTGACGCCGCGCCCCGACCCCACGAGGCCGGTCCCGCTCACGCGGGGCCGGCCTCGTGCCGTCAGGGGGCGCGCAGCACCCCCGCGCGGTACCAGTGGTGCAGCAGCTCGTAGCCGTTGTCGCCGGTCACCCACGGCACGGGGGAGTCGGCCGGGGCGGCGTCCGAGGACAGCGGGTGACCACCGGCGAGCAGCTGCTCGGCCGGGGTCAGCCGCCGGATCGCCACGCCCCGCACCCGCTCCGGGGCGGCCGCCAGGAACTCCGCGTACAGCGTCGGGTCGTGCTGGCCGTCGTCACCGACGAGCAGCCACGTCACCTGCGGCAGCTCCCGCGCCAGCCGCGCCAGCGAGGTCCGCTTGTGGGCGCTGCCGTCGCGGAAGAGGCCGGTGTTCGTCGGGCCCCAGTCGGTCAGCAGCAGCGGCCCGGCCGGGTAGCCGGTGCGCCGCAGGAAGCGCTGCAGGGTCGGCGCCACGTTCCAGGCACCGGTGGACAGGTACAGCACCGGCGCGCCCGGGTTCTCCGCGACGACCTGCCGGTACAGCTCCGCCATCCCGTTGACGGGCACGCGGGCGCGCTCGTCGAGCACGAAGCTGTTCCACGCCGCCACCAGCGGGCGCGGCAGGCGCGTCACCACGACGGTGTCGTCGATGTCGGAGAGCAGCCCGGTGACCGGCTGCTCGCCGACCACGAACACCCGCGAGCTGCCGCTGTGGCCCACGACGATCCCCGGCACCTGGTCCGCGCCGCCCTCGGTGTCGTCCCCGGCGGCGTCGACGGCCGCCACGGCGGCCGCGACGCGCTCGGAGTCCGTCGACTGCGGGCCCACGGTGAGGACCACCTCGTGCTCGCCGGGCGGCAGGTCCACCTGCACGACCTCGTCGAGGTAGCCCTCGCGGTTGGTGCGCAGCACCGTGCGCACGCCCTGCTCACCGCCGATGCGCACGTGCACCTCGGCGTCGGCGACGGGCACGGTGAGGAAGTGGCGCCAGCCGCGCACGCTGCGCAGCTCCTCGCGCTCCAGGTCCGCGGGCGTGTCCGCCGGCCCCAGCAGCACCCGCCCCAGCACGCGGACCCAGCCGGGCCCGCCGTAGCCGGGGTAGGCCACGGCCCGCGCGTGGTAGCCGCGCCGGCGCAGCCGTCGCCCCACCAGCCCCTTGACGGCGTCCTCGACGCGGGCCGCGCGGTGCAGGCCGTGCTCCCCGGGCCGCGGCGCCAGGTCCAGGTTGCGCAGCTCCTGCAGGTCCTCGCGCGCGTCCTCGCGCAGCCGCGCGCTGCGGCTGCCCCGCCCCGGTCCGGTGATCACCCGACCGACCCTAACGGGCGGCGAACCCTCCGGCGAGGCGGTCGAAGCCCTCGTCCAGCGGCACCCTGGGCTCCCAGTGCAGCAGCTCGCGGGTGCGGGAGACGTCGAACCAGTGCGCCGTCGACAGCTGCTCGGCCAGGAAGCGCGTCATGGGCGGCTCGTCGGGCAGCGCGAGCCGCGTCCACACCCGCTCCACGACGCTGCCGGCCACCTTGGCCACCCCCGAGGGCACCCGCCGGGTCGGCGCGGGCACGCCCGCGGCCCGGCAGATGCGGGCGAAGACCTCGGCGACGGTGCGCGGTTCGCCGTTGGTCACCACGAACGCCTGCCCGTGCACGCCCTCGTCGGTGCAGCGCTCCAGCGCGGCCACGAGCGCGTCCACCGCGTTGTCCACGTAGGTGGTGTCGATGAGCGCGGCGCCGTCGTCCAGCAGCGGCAGCCGGCCCGCGCGCGCCCGGTCGGCGATGCGCTGCACCAGCTGCGTGTCCCCGGGGCCCAGCACGATGTGCGGGCGCACCGCGCAGACCGCGAAGCCGGGGGAGTCCTCGGCCAGCGCCAGCAGCTCCGCCTGCGCCTTGGTCACCGCGTAGGAGCCGTGCGCGGCCGCCGGGTCCGCCGGGGTGGTGCCCACCCCGACCAGCGCCGAGCCCGCGTGCGCCACCGACGGGGAGCTGACCATCACGAAGCGGGAGACGCCGGCCCGGCGCGCCGCGGCGAGCAGCGTGCGGGTGCCCTCGACGTTGGTGGCCACGTACTCCGGGTGCGGGCCGGTCACCGACACCTTCGCCGCCAGGTGCACGACGGCGTCGACGCCCTCGACGGCCCGGCGCACCGCCGCCTCCTCGGTGATCGAGCCGAGCACCTCCTCCGGGCCCTCCAGGCCCGCGGGGCGGCGCTGCAGCACCCGCACGTCGTGGCCGCGGCGGTGCACCGCCAGCGCCGTCTCGCGGCCGAGCATCCCGCTCGCACCGGTCACCAGGACCTTCACGCCAGCCTCCCCGCCCGCTCGCCCGCCAGGGTCCGCTCCGCCCACGCGCCCACCCGCGCCCGGTCGATCTTGGAGTTGTGCCGCACGTCCGTGGGCAGCGCCGGCACCAGCAGCACCGCCGCCAGGTTGCGCCCGGTCGCCGCCCGCACCGCCTCGGCGAGCTCGGGGTCGGCGACCGTGGTGCGGGCCACCGGGGTGCTCGCCTCGGCGACGACCACGAGCTGGCGCGCCGCGCGCGGGCCGACGCCCACGAGCGCGGCGCGGGCGATGCCCGCCACGCCCTCCGCGCGCTGCTCGATCCCCACCGGGGTGACGACCTCGTCGGCGGTGACGACCACGTGCGCCAGGCGCCCCTCGATCCACACCCGCCCCGCCTCGTCCAGGTGGCCGACGTCGCCGGTGCGGTGCCAGCGGCCCGCGCCGACCGCGGCGCGCAGCGCCGGCGAGGGGCGCACGTCGACGCTGGCGGCCTGGGTCAGCCACAGCTGGTCGTAGTGGTCCTTGACGTGCCGGCCGCCGACGACGACCTCGCCGCTGACGCCGGGGACGTCCACCAGCTCCAGCCCGGCGCGCCCGTCGGCGTCCAGCGGCGCGACCGCCACCACGACGCCCTCCACGGGCCGCCCGACGCAGATGCCCTCGCCGTCGCCCGCCTCCAGCACGTCCGACAGGCCGACGTCGGTGGCCGGCAGGACCTCGGTGGCCCCGTAGGGGGTGCGCGGGTCGGCCAGCGGCATCAGCTCGCGCACCCGCTGCAGCAGCGGCGTCGGCACCGGCGCGCCGGCGCTCAGCAGCACCCGCACCCCGGCCAGCGCCCGCCGCTGCGCGTCGCTCAGCGCGTCCGCGGTGGCCAGCACGTTGACGACGGCCGCGGGCGCCAGGAAGACCGAGGTGGCCCGGCCGGCGGCGACCGCGTCGGCCAGCGCCCCGGCGGTCAGCGTCGCCGGGCGCGTCACGTCCATCGCCGGCACCACGCAGGTGGCGCCCAGCGCGGGGCCGAACAGCGCGAACGGCGCGAACGCCGACACCAGCGGCTGCCCGGGCCCGATCCGGATGGTGCGCCCCATCGCCTGCGCCAGCTGCGCGAGCTGGGCGTGGGTGTAGACCACGCCCTTGGCCGGGCCCGTGGAGCCCGAGGTGAACAGCACCGCCGCCTGCGCCGAGGGCTGCGGCACGGGCGGCAGCGCCGCCCCGGCGGCCAGCCGCTGCGCGCCGGTGCGGGCGACGTCGACGAGGTGGGCGGTGACCCCCAGCGCGCGCAGCGCGACCCCGGAGACGTCCCCGGCGGCGATCCGGCGCCCCGGCCAGCGCAGCGCCCGGGCCGCGGCCAGCGCCTTCGGCACCCCGACGACCCAGTCGACCCCGGCGCCGGTGACGGCGCGGGTCAGCCCGCGCACGCCCAGGCCGGCGTCGGCCACGACGGCGACGGCCCCCACGCGCAGCACCGCGTACAGCGCGGCCGTCAGGTCCGCCCCGGGCGGCACGAGCAGCGAGACCCGCTGCCCCGGCCGCACCCCGAGGGCCAGCAGGCCGGCGGCCAGCTCGTCGGTGCGCCGCTGCAGCAGCCCCCAGCCCACGGTGCGCGAGCCGCCGTCGGCGGCGACCTCCACGACCGCGGGGGCGTCCGCGCCCGCCGGGTCGGCGGCCTGGGCGGCGAGGGCGTCGAAGACGCCGGGCCCGGCAACGGCCGGCTCCGGCACCGCCGGTGCGTCGGCCGGCACCGCCGGCCCGTCCGCCGCGGCCCGCAGCACGCGCTCGTCCAGCCAGCGCAGCACGGCGGGTGCGAAGAGCGAGTCCTCCGGCGACAGGTGGCTGGCGGTGGCCAGGCGGTGCACGTCCGCGTGCGGCACGCGGCGGCGCCAGTCGCGCAGGAACTCCTCGCCGAAGACGGGGTCGCGCGGGCCCCACAGCACCAGCGTCGGCAGCTGCGCGGCGGCCAGCGCGGCGACCCCGTCGGTGACGGCGTCCAGCGCGGGGCGGCTGGGGTGGGCGGGACCGATCGGCACGTCGGCGACGAAGGCCTCGATGCCGGCCCGCTCGGCGCGGGTGCGGTAGGGCGCGCGGTAGGCCGCGCGCACGGCGGGCTCCAGCGCCGGCCGCGGCAGCGCCAGCGTCGTGCGCAGGAACAGCTCGCTGCGGCTGGTGACCGCGGGCAGCACGCCCGGCAGCGTCGCCAGCTTCAGCGCGCCGGGCGCGGGCGCGGACGCGGGGTAGGAGGCGGCGGTGTTGGCCACGACCAGGCCGGCCAGGTGCACCCGCGAGCCGCTGTGGCGGCCGCGCGCGGAGCGGGCCAGCTCCCCGGCGGCCCAGCCGGAGGCGACGATGCCGCCCCAGTCCTGCCCGACGGCCACCACGCGCCCGGACAGCCCGAGCACCTCGACCAGGTTCGCGAGGTCCTCGACGCGCTCGGCCAGCCGGCGGCTGCGGCCGGTGCGCTCGGACCAGCCCATCTCCAGCTGGTCCACGGCCACGACCCGCCAGCGCGGCTCGTGGCGCGAGGCCTGCGCGGCCAGGTGGCGCCACAGGTAGGACCACGTCGGGTTGCCGTGCACGCACAGCAGCGTCCCGGCGAGCTCCGCCGCGCCGTCCGCCGCGCCGTCCGGTGCGGTGTCCAGCACGTGCCAGCGCCGCTCGACCCCGGCGGCGTCCGGGGCGCTCACCAGCCGCGACCAGCGCGGGTCCAGCCCCGGCAGGTCGCGCGGCGGCAGCACCGCGGGCAGCGTCGGCGAGGCCGGCGGGCGCGGACCCGGGCGGGAGCCGGCGCGCGCTCCCGCGGGGGAGCCGGCGTGGGCCCCCGCGCCCGGAGGGCCCGCGGGGGTGGGCTCCGTCGTCACCAGGCCAGCTCGATCATCGCCGTGTTCAGGCCCGAGCCGACGCCCATGGCCACCACCCGGTCACCGGGCGACAGCTCCGGCGCCGTCGCCGCCAGCGTCATCGGCAGCGAGATCGGGCCCACGTTGCCCCAGCGGGGGAAGGTCATGGGGACCTTGGTGGCGTCGACGCCGATGCGCTCCACCAGCGTCTCGGTGTGCACCCGGGAGATCTGGTGGATGACGAAGCGGTCGGCGTCGCGCCAGCCCCAGCGGCGGTCGCCGCCGGTGAAGGCGTCCGCGACGATCTCGATGCCCTCGGTGAGCATGAGCTTGGCGTCGGTGCGCATGTGGTTCATGTCGCCGATGCACAGCTCGTGGTGCGCGGTGCCCGCGCGCGTCACCCCGCCGAGGATGCGGTGCGCCTCGGGGTGCTCGTCCGCGCGGCCGATGACCGCCGCGGCCGCCCCGCACCCGAGCGTCATCGTCGCGAACTCGTTGAGGAAGTCCTTGCGGGTGATGCCCTCGCGCTGCAGGCGGGCGATCGTGCCCTCGTGCATCGAGCGCACGTCCTCGGCGCCCAGCACGACCGCGTAGCGGATGACGCCTGCGTCGATCATCGCGGAGGCCACCTGCACGCCGTTGACCCACGCCAGGCACGCGTTGGTGATGTCGAAGTTCATGGCCGACGGCGGCAGGTCCATGCCGTGGTGCACCGACGTCGCGATCGCCGGCTCCAGGTGCGGGCGCGTGACCGTCGTGCTGATCACCAGACCCACGTCGGCGGCGTCCACCCCCGCCTCCGACAGGGCCTTGACCCCGCACTCGGCGGCCACGTCGGCGGCGTTCTGCCCCGGCGCCCACCAGCGGCGCTCGCTCACCCCCGCGACCTTCTCCAGCAGCCCGGGGCGCAGCCGCAGCCGCTGCAGCGTGTCGGAGAGCACGTCGTCGAAGTGCGAGGACGGCACCACCACGGGCGCCTCGACGTGCGAGATCGACAGCAGCGCGGCGTTGGCGGGCTCGAACGTCATGTTGCCGAGCGCGTCGGGGCTCGTCGCACCGACGAGCCGGCCGGTCGAAGGGTTGTTCAAGGGCTTCCCCGATTCCTGGTCGTCGGCCGCGCGGCGGAGGTACGCCGTGCCGCTCGCACACGTGCTCCTGCAGCTGCTGCCCCCGCTGGCCAGAGGCCACCGGCGCGGCGAGGACTCAGGTTAACCGCCGAGGGCGGCGGCGCCCGCCGAGGTGCCTCCCGGGGTGTCCGACAGGTGTCTGCGAGCCCTTCCCGGTGCCGGAGGGTGGCCACTGCCGCACCCTGCGCACCCGCACCCGCCGGGCCGCCGGGGTCAACCGCCGCTCGCCGCGCCCCGGCGGGCCGCCACCAGCAGCGCCGCGCCGGCGTGCTGCAGCTCCTCGCGCGCCGCCCGCAGCTGCGCGGGCGGCGGCACCCGCCGCGCGAAGCACGCCCGCTCCACCACCTCCAGCACCGCCGTCCCCGGCACCTGCGGCGCCCCGGCGCCCAGCCGCCCGGCCCAGGCCGACAGCCCTTCCGCTGCGCGCCGGCGCAGCGGCGGCGGCAGCGCCGCCTCCCAGCCCTCCAGCGCCGCCATCAGCTCCGCCGTCACCACGTCCCGGCGCCCGTCCCGCGGACCGCCGGCACCACCCGCGCCGCCCGGGCCGCCCCCGCCGCGGGCGGCCCGCCGCACCCGCCACCACCGCAGCAGCCCGGCGCCCAGCGCGGCCACCGCCACCAGGGCCGCGGCCAGCAGCCACCGCGCCCGCTCGTCGGCCAGCAGCGCCTCCACCCGCTGCTGCACCCGCTGCCAGACCCGGCCGGGCAGCGAGGCGGCTCCGCCCTCCACCAGCGGTGCGCCGGCCGTCGGGTCCGAGGACGTCCACCCCTGACCGGGCACCCACACCTCCACCCAGGCGTGCGCGTCGGCCGAGCGCAGCACCCGCCGCGCCGCGTCCCCCGCCGCCGGCTGGCCGCCGGAGAAGCCCGTCACCAGCCGCGCCGGCACGCCCGCGCTGCGCAGCAGCACGACCTCGGCGCCGGCGAACTGCTCGCAGAAGCCGATGCGGTCGGTGAACAGGAACTCCGCCACGGAGTCCTCGTCGGCGTCCGGGACGGGGGCGTCCAGGGAGTAGCGGGCGCTGGTGCGCAGGTGCTGCTCGACCGCGCGGGCCGCCGCCACCGGGTCCCCGGCGCTCGGGCCCGCCAGCCGCGCGCCGAGCTCGCGCACCCGCTGCGGCAGCGAGGACGGCAGCTGCAGCCAGCGGGCGGGGTCGGCGGGTGCGGCCGGAGCGGTGCTCGTGCTCCCCGCGGGCGCGGGGGAGCCGTCCGCCGTCGTCGGCACCGGGGTGGAGGTGACGACGTAGGGCCTGTGCGCGGGCCGCAGCCGGGCGCCGGAGGCCGTCGGTGCCAGCTCGGCCCCGGTGGCCAGCGCCGCGGGCGCCCCGGCGGACACCAGCGCGGGGTAGTCGCCGAGCGGTTCGACGGTGTCGGTGCGCTGCCCCGCGCCGGCGCCGTCCTCGGCGTCGGCGACGTAGCGCGGCTGCCCACCGGTGGCGCCGGTGCGCTCGTACCAGGCCGTCCCCGCCCCCGCCGCGCTCCAGGCGTGCCCGTCGTAGGTGTCCAGCACGGCCGCCCGCCACAGCGCGGGGGAGTCCGCCGGCACCGACAGCAGCGGGGTGAGCGGCAGCCGGCCGCGCGCGTCCAGGTCCAGCACGCCGTCCGCGTAGGCCTGCGCCGTGCGCGCCGCCGTCGCGCCGCCGGTGCGCGCACCGCCGGACGAGGGGCCGTCCCCGCCGAGACCGCCCCCGGGCAGGGCGGCACCGTCCGGCTGCGGCAGCAGCAGGAAGAGCACCAGGCCGGCCAGCCCGGCCGCGCCCAGCGCGCGGGCGCCGCGGGCGCGCTGGGCCGCGTCGGCGCGGCGGTGCGGCACCGACAGCGCGAAGCCGGCCAGGACGCTCGCCCAGACCAGCGCGAGCGGGCCGGCCAGCGCCGGCGCCGGGGCGATGCCCGCCGCGGCGAGCGCGACGAGCACGGTCAGGCCCAGCACCAGCCGCAGCGCGCGCAGCGTGGTCGCGGTGCTCACCTGCCCGACCGCCAGCGCGAGGGCCGCCACCGGCCACAGCGCCGGCAACCCGCCGTCGGCGACCACGCCCGGCGCCCACGCCGCCACCGCCGCCGCCCCGGCGATCCCCGCCGTGCGCGCCGCGCGCCGGCTGCGCGCCACCGCCGCCGCGACGAGAGCGGCGAACGCGCACACCGCACCGCCGACGGGCAGCTGCGCCGTGCTCACCAGGGCCAGAGCCGCCGCGGCGACGGCGACGAGCGCGCAGCTCCAGGCGGCCGTCGCGGGGGCGTGGGTGGCGTAGGCGTCACCGCTCCCGGCGCTCCCGGCGCTCCCGGCGCTCCCGGCGCTCCCGGCGCCCGGTGCGCGCCAGCGGCTCACGGCGCCTCCCGCCACGCCGACGGCGGGGTGCCCACGAGCACCCGCCCGCCGCGGCCGGCCAGCCGCCGCGCGACCGCGGCGCGCTGCCCCAGCGGCCGCGGGTCGCCGGCCGCGGCGAGGGCGTCCAGGGCCGCCGCCCCCTCCACCACCCGGGCGGCGCCCGCGCCCTCCCGCAGCGGGTCGTCGGCCAGCACCCCCACCCGCCGGCCGGCGGCGCCCTCGCGCAGCACCAGCGTCGCGGCGGCGGCCAGCAGCTGCTCCCACGCCTCCGGGTCCGCCTGCGGGTCGGCGCCCGGGTCCGCGCCCGCTCCCGCGCCCAGGACCAGCACGAGCGGCCCGGCGGGCTCGGCCTCGCGCTCGACGACGACGAGGCCGCCCCCGGGCTGCCCCGCCCCGCCGCGGCGGGCGCTGGCCCGCCAGTGCACGGCGGACAGCCGGTCCCCGCGCCGCCACGGGCGTACACCGGCCACGTCGTCGGTGCCGGCGACCGGCGGCGGCGGCAGCGCGGGTGCGGCGGCGGGTGCGGGGTGGACGTGCACGAGCGCCGGCACGAGCGCCGCCCGGTGCGTGGTCAGCAGCCCGAGGGCGTCGGCGCCCTCGACGCGCACCAGCGGCCCGGTGCTCACGCAGCGCCGCAGCGCCCGCCGGGGCAGCACCAGGCGCACGGCCTGCCCGGCCGGGACGGCGGGCAGCGTCGCGTGCACGTCGGCGAAGCCGTCGCCGGCCAGGTGCACGACCGTGGGCGGGCAGGGCCGGGAGCCGTGGTTGACCACGTCCACGACGTGCTCGACGTGCTCACCGGCGCGGGTGCGCGCGGGCACCCGCACCGACACCGCCAGCGAGGCCACCCGCGGCAGCGTGCACACCGCGACGGCCGTCGCGGCCAGCACCAGGGCTGCCAGCAGCCCCAGCCAGCGGTTGCCGACGCCGAAGGACAGCAGCAGCAGCACCGGGCCGCTGCTGCTGCCGAGCACCGCGCGCCAGCGCAGCGCCCGCCCGGCCTCGACACCGGTGAGCGCGACCGCCGCCGGGCCGCCCGGTGCGGGGGCGCCCGGTGCGGGGGAGGGGGTGCTCACCGGCGCAGGGCGACGGGGACGTCGGCGGCCAGCTGCACCGCCAGCCGCTCCTGCAGCAGGGTCCGCGACCCGTGCCCGGACAGGTCCGCCCCCGGCTGCGGCGCCGGCCGCAGGCGGTGGGCCAGCACCGGCACGACGAGCGACTGCACGTCCTCGGGCAGCACGTGCCCCCGCCCGGCCAGCAGCGCCCGCGCCTGCGCGCAGCGCACCAGCACGATCGCGGCGCGGGTGCCCGCCCCGACGAGCACGCGCGGGTCGGTGCGGGTGCTGCGCGTCAGCCGCACGGCCAGGTCCAGCACGGCCTCGGCGACGTGCACCTCCGCCGCGGCCCGCTGCAGCGCCAGCAGCCCCGCGAGCTCCAGGACGGGCTCCAGCCGCTCCGGCCGGTTGCCGGCCAGCTGCTCGCGCACGACCTGCCGCTCCACCTGCTCCTCCAGCGGGCCCAGCACCAGGCGCACCGCGAAGCGGTCCAGCTGCCCCTCCGGCAGCGGGTAGGTCCCGTGCTCCTCCAGGGGGTTCTGGGTGGCGACCACGACGAACGGCTCCGGCAGCCGGTGGCGCACCCCGTCCACGGTCACCGCCCGCTCCTCCATGGCCTCCAGGAAGGCCGACTGGGTGCGCGGGGAGGTGCGGTTGAGCTCGTCGACGAGCACGACGGGCGCGAACAGCGGCCCGGCGACGAAGCGCAGCTCACCGGAGGCCGGGTGCCAGACCCCCGAGCCCGTCACGTCGGCCGGCAGCAGGTCGGCCGTGGCCTGGATGCGGGCGGCTCCCGCGCCCACGCACGCCGCCAGCGTGGCGGCCAGCGTGGTCTTCCCGCTGCCGGGCACGTCCTCGACGAGCACGTGCCCGCGCGCCAGCACCGCGCACACCAGCAGCTCCACCGCCGCCCGCCGGCCGCGCACCACCCGCTCCACGCCGTCGACGAGGGCCCGGGCGGCCGCGACCGGGTCGGACTCGACGTCGGCCACCCCCAGCGGGCGGCGGGGTGCGGGCAGCGGTTCGCGCATCACCCGGGGGGGATCGGCACGCCCGCCGCGGCGGTGCACGCCAGGTCCCCCGACCGGCCCAGGTGTCCGGGGCGAGCGGCGTGCCGTGCTACGGTTTTCCTCGTTCGCCACGGCCTCCGGGCCCGCGCGAGCACCACTCGTCCGGGTGGCGGAATAGGCAGACGCGCTAGCTTGAGGTGCTAGTCCACGTATAGTGGGTGGGGGTTCAAGTCCCCCCTCGGACACTCGTTGAGACAGCGACGCAGAAGGCCCTGATCAGCACTCGTGCTGGTCAGGGCCTTCTGCGTACGCGGGCAACGCGGCCGGTCGGCGCCGACCGGTGGCGGAGCGCCGGGTCCTGGATCCCAGGCCCTGAGCCCCCGACCCGTCGGCAGGCCCGCCACCGCAGCCACCCGGAGGAAGAGCGTGGAGCAGCGCCCCAGACACCACGAGATTTTCAGTTATCGGAACCTCAGCGCGCCAGCCCACCGCCCGTACCCGCCACAGCGACGGCACGGGCGGCCTCGACGCCGGGCGCCGGCCGCGGCGGGGATCAGCGGCGGACGGGGGAGACGACGAGCTCGTCGACGCGCACGTGGGGCGGGCTGTCGAGGACGAACTGGACGGTGCGGGCGACGTCGTCGGCGGTGAGCATGCTCGCGCGGGCCGCGGCGTCGGGGACCTCAGGGCGCTGGTCGAGGAAGTCGGTGGCGATGTCCCCGGGGCACAGGTGGCAGGCGCGCACCCCGTGCCGGCCCTCCTGGTCGTTGAGGGTCCGCACCAGCGAGCCGAGCGCGGTCTTGGTGGCGGAGTAGGCCACGCCCGCGCCGGGGGATAACGTCCAGCCGGAGTAGGAGGAGATCACCACGACGACGCCCCCGCTGGCGCGCAGGTCGGGCAGGGCGGCGTCGACGACGCTCGCCGGGCCGGTGAGGTTGGTGGCGACGACGTCGCGGAAGACCGCCATCTCCTGGTCGTCCCAGCGCCGGCGCGGCGTGTTCAGCCCCGCGGCCAGCACGAGCGCGTCCAGGCGGCCGAAGCGCTCGACGACGGCGGTGCGGGCGGCCGCCACCGCGGAGCCGTCCTGCACGTCCAGCGGCAGGGCCATGGCTGCGGCCCCGCGCTCGGCGGCGGCGGCGGCCGTCTCCTCCAGCGCCGCCGCGCGGCGGCCGCTGACGGCCACGTCCCAGCCGGCGGCCGCAGCCGCCAGGGCCACCGCGCGGCCCGTGCCGCTGCCGCCGCCGGTCACCCAGACGACCTTGCGGGCGCGCGCCGCACCGGATCTACTCGCCGTGTCCACCCGCCGATCGTAGGTCCGCCACCAGGAGGTCCCGTGCACCTCGACCTGTCCGAGCGGGTGGTGGTCGTCACCGGCGCCGCCCGCGGCATCGGGCGCACGATCGCCGCCCGCTTCGCCGCCGAGGGCGCCCGCGTCGTGGCCCTCGACGTGGCCTTCGACGCGAGGTCCGGCGCCTCGTCCGGCGCGGGGTCCGACACGGCCTCCGGTCTGCTGCCCGACGCGGACTCGGGACGGCGGCACCCGGTCACCGAGGTCGTCTGCGACGTGGTGGACCCCGCCTCGGTGCGGCGGGCGGTCGAGGCGGTGCTCGAGCGCCACGGCACGGTCGACGTCCTCGTCAACAACGCCGGCGTCAACGTCGAGGGCCAGGTCGCCGAGCTGACCTGGGAGGGCTGGCGCCGCTGCATGGACGTCAACGCCGGCGGCACCTTCCTGGTCAGCCAGGCCGTCGCGGAGGTCATGAAGCGCGCCGGGCGCGGCCGCATCCTCAACGCCGCCTCGTTCGCGGCGATCGTGCCCAGCGTGGGCAGCGCCGCCTACGCCGCCTCCAAGGCCGCCGTCGTGCAGTTCACCCGGGTCCTGGCCTCCGAGCTCGGCCCCTGGGGGATCACGGTGAACGCCTACGCGCCCGGCATGGTGCCCACCGCGATGAACGGCTTCGCCGACATGGCGCCGCAGGAGCAGGACCGCCTGCTCGACACGCTGTCGCTGCGGCGCTGGGAGAGCGCCGACGACGTCGCCGACCTGCTGGTCTTCCTCGCCAGCGACGCCGCCTCCTACGTCACCGGCACCCTCGTCGACGTCTCCGGGGGCAAGCTGGCCACGCAGATCCCCAGCCGCGCCCACACCGCGGCCGCCGCGGCCCGCGCGGCCGGCGGGACCGCCCCGCCGGCCGCCACCTGAGCGGGAGCGCCTCCCGCCCCGCGGGGCGGGGTGCCGCGTCAGTCCTCGGCGGGACGGCGCAGCGCCCCGACGGAGGCGCGTCCCGCGACGACGTCGTCGGCCACCTGCTCCAGCGTGCGGTCCCGGGCGTAGGCGTGGGAGCGCAGCACGGCCAGGGCGTCCGCGTCGTCCAGGCCCAGCACCTGGGTGACCATGCTGATCGCCACCCACGTGCGCTGGCGCGGCTGGGCGCTGGGCGCGTCCAGCCAGGCGGGACCGGCCGCCCCGGTGCCCGCCGGGGCGAGCAGCCGGCTGGCGGTGAGCGAGGCCACCCGCTGCGCCGCGGCGAGGTCGACGCCGCCCGCCGCCCGCGGACCGCGCCAGTACAGGTCCAGGGTGCCCGCCGGTGCGGCGCCCGCGAGCAGCGGCAGGGCCAGCGCGCTGCGGAAGGCGGTGTGGCGGCGCAGCTGGTCGTGCAGCGCGGGCCAGCTGCGCCGCAGCCGCGCCTCGTCGGCCACGACGGGTTCCGCGCCCGCCTCCGCCCGGGAGCTCGGGCCCTCCCCGACGGTGAACCGCCAGCGCTCCGCCGCGCCGGCCACCGGGTCGCTGACGCCGACCGGCAGGCGCCACCGCCCCGCCGCCGCGACGGCGACGACGGCCCCGTCGGCGCCCAGCGCGTCCCGGCACGCCGCGGCGAGCGCGTCCGGGCCGGTCGGCGCGGCACCCGGTCCGCCGTGCGCGGCCAGGAACCGCTCCAGGCGCTCGTCCACGCTCAGGACCTCCCGCGCAGCGCGCGCAGCGCCTCCAGCTGCTCGTCGCTGGGCGGCCGCCCGCCCGTCTCCAGCGCGACGGCCTCCTCGGCGCCGACCCCGGCCCGCCGGTAGGCCAGGGCGCGCGCGGTGCCCATCAGCTCGGTGGCCCCGCGGCCGTACAGGTACGCGCCGAGGTCGCGCCAGCGCGGCGGGGCATCCTCGTCACCGGGATCGTCGTCGGTGTCGGTGCTCCAGCGGTGCGCCTCGGCCCGCGGGTCGTCCAGGGGGCGGCCGGGGCGGTCCAGCCCGGCCTCGGCGGCGCGGCGGCGGTACTCGCGGTGGACCCCGGCGGCGGTGCGGTGCTCGGGCGTGCCGTGCTCGGCGGGCCAGCTGCCCTGGAAGGCCACCAGCACGTCGTCGACGACGGGAGTCCCCGGTTCCGGGCCCCGGTGGGCGCTGTGGGCGCCCTCGTGGCGCGCGGCGGTGAAGTCCAGCAGCGGCCCGCGGCGGTGCGCCGCCAGCCAGGCGAGGGCGGCCCGCCCCGGCACGCGCAGGGTCAGCCCCGGGCGCGGGGCGCCGGAGCCCGCCGCCGCGGGGTCCGCCGCAGGGTCCGCCGCAGGGTCCGCCGCGGTAGCCCGGCCGTCGTCGAGCCCGCCGCCCGGGCGCCGCCGCAGCACCGCCCGCCACCCGCCGAGGACGAGCACTGCCTCCAGGTCCGCCTCCCGCTCGGTGCCCGCCGCCGCGGCGCGCTGCTCCTGCAGCCAGGTCACGACCGGTGCGCTGGGCCGCAGCGGCCGCTGCAGCCCCCGGTGGCCGGGGAAGGAGGCGGCGCTCCCCATCGCCAGCACCAGCTCGGCGTGGGACGCGGCCGCGAGCCAGCCGCGACCGTCGACCGCGGCGCCCTCGCCGGGTGCCGGTGCGTCCGGGGAGCGCGTGGGCCACAGCAGCGCGGGGACGAGGACCGGGTCGGCGACGGGGTCGGTGCCGCTCCCGGCGCCGGTGCGCCCCCGGTGCACGCCGCCCGCAGCAGGTCCCACACCGGGCAGCGTGCCAGCCGCGGCCGGCGGGCGCAGGCGGGGCCGACGCGCCGGCACCGGCGCGGCACGCCTCCGAACACTTGTCCGAAACGTCCCTTATCGTGCCGGGGGAGCCCGCCGCCGCCCGGCCCAGGTGCCGCGGCGGGCGCGGACGGTCCACGGCGGGACGGAGGTGCGGCGGGCGTGGGTCAGGTCAGGCACGAGGACCAGGACGAGCTCTTCTCCCTGCCCGTCTCCGCCCCGCGAGCGCACCCGGCCCCGCAGCCGGCTCGGCGGCCGTCTCCGCAGCCGGTCCGGCCACCCGCCCCGCGACCGCAGGTGGCCACCGGGCCGGAGCCCTTCGCGCACGCGGGCCACCCCGCGCGGCTGGAGCACCCCGCGACGGCGGGCGCCCCGACGGCGGGTGCGCGGCCCGCCGGCCGGGAGGAGCTGCGGGCGGCGCTGGCCGCCCTCGACGCCGCGGCCGTCAAGCCGCGGGACGCCTCCTTCGTCGCCGCCGCGCTCGCCGCCGAGGTGCACGAGTGGACGGCGGCGGTCGCCCACCGCTGCTGGGGGCTGCTGACCGGGCCCTACCGCGCCGAGCTGGAGGCCGCGGGCTGGGACGCGGACCTGCTCCCCGAGCCCTCCGCCACCGCCGGGCCCGCGACCGCCGGACCCGCGACCGCCGGACCCGCGAGCGCTGAGCCCGCCGCTGCGGCGGCGCTCCCCACCGGCACGCCGCCGCCGACCGCTCCGGCGCCCGGGACGCCCCCGCCCGCCGCCGCCGCGGGTGCCGCAGGGGCCGCGTCCGGGACCGGCGAGCAGCCGGCACCGCTGAGCGCCGTGCAGGTCGCCGTCCGCGAGCAGCCGCTGGGACCGGCGCAGCGGACCGTGGTGTGCGCGGTGGACGCGGCGCACCCGCTGCGCACGGCGCTGGGCGAGCTGCCCGGGGCCACCTGGGACGGGCAGGGGGCCTGGCTGCTGCCGCTGACGCGGCGCACCGCGCTGGCGCTGCGCCGGGCGCTGACCGGGCACCGCGTGCAGCTGCTGGGCGGGGCGCGCGAGGCGCTGCGCGCGGTGGCCGACTCCCCGGCGCCCCCGGACGTCACCGTGGCCGCGACGGCCCCGGCGCCGGGCACCCCCGGCGAGGTCGCCGAGCAGGTCATCGCGATTCGCTTCGAGCACACCCCCGCGCTGCAGGCCGACGTCAAGCGCCTGTGCGCGGCGCGCTGGAACGGCACCGAGGGGTGCTGGGTGGCGGCCGTCGACAAGGTCGACGACGTCGTCCGCTTCGCCGCCCGGCACGAGCTGGTGCTCGACCCGGAGGTGGAGGCGCTGGCCGCGCAGCGGGACGCGCCGCTGCGCTACGACGGCACCGTGGACGGCCTGCGCGGGGTCCCCGTCACCGAGCTGCACGCGGTGCGGGCCAAGAAGGCGCGCGGCAAGACGCCCTCGCTGGCCGAGCGGCTGGCCGAGTTCGGCGTGGAGAGCGTCTACGACCTGCTCATGCACGTGCCGCTGCGCTACCTGGACCGCTCGAGCGTCATCCCGGTGCGCGCGCTGCGCGAGCACGTGGGCGAGACGATCGGGCTGCTGGCGCGCATCGACTCCGTGGGCCAGTACGACCGCACCAAGCGCCTGCTGCGCGTGCAGGTCAACGACGGCACCGCGGCGCTGACGGTCACCTTCTTCAACTCCCCGTGGTTGGTGCGCCGCTACCGGCCCGGCGACGAGGTGTCGATCTACGGCAAGGTCGAGGCGTACACCCCCCGCTCGGGCCGGCCGGTCCTGCAGATGACCAACCCGCTGATGGACCCCATCGGCGACAACCCCGCCCCGATCGTGCCGGTCTACAACCAGTCGGCGAAGTCCAACGTCACCACCTGGGACCTGCACTCGGCCGCGATGGAGGCCGTGCGCCGCCTCGGCGAGCTCAGCGACCCGCTGCCCGGCGAGGTGCGCGAGCGCCACGAGCTGATGGACCGCGCCGAGGCCTACCGGCAGGTGCACCACCCCGACAGCCTCGAGCTCGCCGCCAGGGCGCGGGACCGCCTCGCCTTCGACGAGCTGCTGCGCATGCAGATCGCCCTGGGGCTGCGCCGGCACGCCACGGCCGCCGAGACCGGCGTGAGTCACGCCCCCACCGGGGAGCTGACCGGGGCGTTCCTGGCCGCGCTGCCGTTCCCGCTGACCGGCGCGCAGGAGCGGGCGCTGGCCGAGATCCGCACCGACCTCACCCGCCCGCACCCGATGCACCGCCTGCTCCAGGGGGACGTAGGCAGCGGGAAGACGGTCGTCGCCGCCCTGAGCCTGCTCACGGCCGTCGAGGGCGGCTACCAGGGCGCCCTCATGGCGCCCACGGAGATCCTCGCCACCCAGCTGCACACCGAGCTGGTCGAGCGGCTGGAGGGCCTCACCCGCGCCGACGGCCGCCCGCTGGTGGTGGAGTTCCTGGGCTCCAAGACCAGGGTCAAGGACCGCCGCCGCATCGTCGCCGAGCTGGCCGCCGGCGGCATCGACGTCCTCGTGGGCACCCACGCCCTGCTCGTGGAGGACGTGGAGTTCGCCCGCCTGGGCCTGGTCGTCGTCGACGAGCAGCACCGCTTCGGCGTCGAGCAGCGCGCCGCGCTGCGCGCCAAGGGGGCGCCGCTGCCCGGAGCGGACGCGACGGGCCCGGACGGGGCGGGGCGCAGCGTGCCGGACATGCTCATCATGACCGCCACCCCCATCCCGCGCACCGCCGCGCTGACCGTCTTCGGCGACCTGGCGGTCACCGTCCTCGACGAGCTGCCCCCCGGGCGCACCCCGATCGCCACCCGGTGGATCCCGGAGGAGATGTCCCCGGCCGACGAGCACGCCGAGGCGTGGGACCTCATCCACGAGCAGGTCGCCCAGGGCCGTCAGGCGTACGTGGTGGCCTCCCTGGTGGAGGACAACGAGAAGCTCGCCGCCCAGGCCGCGACGAGCCTGTTCGAGGAGCTGGGCGCCGGGGCGCTGGCCGACCTGCGCCTGGGCCTGGTGCACGGCAAGCAGGACCGCACCGAGCGGGAGGCGACGATGGCCGCCTTCAAGGACGGGGCGCTGGACGTGCTGGTGGCCACCACCGTCATCGAGGTCGGCGTCAACGTCCCCAACGCCACCGTGATGGTCGTCGTGGACGCCGCCCGGTTCGGCATCGCGCAGCTGCACCAGATCCGCGGCCGCGTCGGGCGCGGTCGGCACGCCTCGCACTGCCTGCTGACCGGCCGGGCCTCCTCCGCCGACAGCGTGGCCCGGTTGCAGGCGCTGCAGGAGTCCACCGACGGGTTCCACCTCTCCGAGGTCGACCTGGACCTGCGCGGCGGCGGGTCGCTGTTCGGCAACCGCCAGTCCGGGCAGTCGGACCTGCGGGTGGCCGACCTCAAGGCCGACCTGCCCATGGTGCAGACCGCCCGCGCCGAGGCGGACCTGCTGCTCGACGGCGACCCGACCCTGGCCCGCCGCCCGGGGCTGCGGGCGGAGGTGCGCAACGCGCTGGGGGAGGACGCCGCCGAGCGCCTCGCCCGCTCGTGAGCGCCCTGCGCCGCGCGGCGGTGCGCACCGCGCGCCGGGCCCGCTGCGCGGTCGCGTCGCCCTGTGGTGCTTACCATCGGTGCGCCGTGCGGACACAGTCAGGAGGCGGTGCGTGAGCCAGGCGACGTCCGGGTGGCGGGAGGGCGCCGCGGGAGGCCCCGGGCAGGGGTTCCCGCCCGCGACCGTGGAGCTGATGAGCGCGCTGCTGGCCGAGGCCGGTCCCCTGGCGCACGAGGCGCACCGGCTGCTGTCGCCGGTGGCCTCCTCGGGGGGGGGGGGGGGGGGGGGGGGGGGGGGGGGGGGGGGGGGGGGGGGGGGGGGGGGGGGCGGGGGGCGGCGGCGGGGGCGGGGGTGGGGCGGGGCGGGCGCGCGTGGGGGGGGGGGGGTGCGGAGA